>JAPLKJ010000208.1 GCA_026388125.1 Elusimicrobiota bacterium | reverse complement strand
TATCTCTTTGCAGGCTCTTTGAACGGAACGCGCAGCCTGACATGGCCCGATAGTTAAGGGGCGTGTTCCTGCGCGCGGGACTTCCGGCGGGTTTCCATAACTGACGAGCTGGTAATTGTCGAGCAGGTACGGCGCGATAGCGACAGGAGCGCCGGGATCCTCTGAAAGCGGCAGCCCCAGCGCTTTGAGCTGCTCGTATATTCCAAGCTGTGCGGCGGAAAGCGAACAAATTGTATACGGTATCTTCGCCGCGATGAAACCATCAAGGAGCTGCCAGGTGATCTGTCCGTGAGCGCCGGTGATCTTCTCCGGTCTCTCCCCTTTCCTGGCAGGTTTAGAGTACGTGCGCGACCGTTGTAATTTGTCGACGGGATTGGCGGGGACCAGGGAGGGAACATACGCGCCGCCCACCAAGGTCTTCACACAGCTCGTACCGCTGTTGGAAGTATCCGCAGTGAAGCCAGGACAGCTCGTGCTCGCGCAGACGGCAAGAGGACCGGCCTGACATTCGGTGGAAACAATTATTGTCGTATCCGCCGGCGAAAGCAGTATGTCCGTCGAACGGCCTATCTTCTCATAGCCGCTGAACTTATCCTTCCCGAGGAAAAAGGCCACAGCTTCCCCCTGAAAAACCACCCGCACGTCTATGCCCGCCTTTTGCAGCTCCATGCTGCGCCAAAGGGCCATGCTGAAATTGAACCGGTCAGTTACCCTGGACTGCACGATAACAAGAACTTTCTTCGGCGCCTGCTGGGAAAGAACATGCAGGGGGAAAAGAGAAAGGACCGCGAAAGCAAAAAATATTTTCTTAAGCATTTGTCCGCCTTCCTGTTTTCAATACGAGCCGTGCGAGCCGTGCGAGCCGTGCGAGCCGTGAGAGCCGTGCGAGCCGTGAGAGCCGTGAGAGCCGTGCGAGCCGTGAGAGCCGTGCGAGCCGTGAGAGGAATGCGAACCGTGGTTGGAGTGCGAACAGGCCGCTTCGGAGGATTTTACCGATACGAGCAGGGAGGCAAGCCCCATACCCAGACCGATGGTAGTACCGGCCATCACGCTTATCTTTTTCTTGGTTATCCGGCCTTCTTCGCTGACAAGGAATTTCTGAAGGCTCTTTTTAAATTCCGGAAGTTTTTCAGCCATAGCCTGCACCTTTTATTTCCACAATAAATTGACATCGGGCTTCCTGCTGAAGCCTAAATATACAGGTATTGTATACCATTTTCCCGGGCGTTTCGCAAGGGCCCGCCAATGGGCCCGCCAATGGGAAGAACAGGGGCGGACAACAAGGCCGGAGGAGCCGGCGGGAAGCTTCGCGCGCCTGGCGTCGCCGCGGAGCGGCACTATCCGTCCGCCAAGCTGCGGCGGCGCCGGATAAAAAGTATTATAATGGATACTGAAACCCCGGAAGGCGCGGGAACCGCGAGTTATACGAATACTGACATGACCGGCACTAAATCATCTTCACCCGGCTCCCCCGCCCTGCGGCTGGCCGCACTGCTGGCCCTGGAATGCATCCTGCTGCTGGCCCTGGCGGACGGCTACATCGCCTGGTCAGGCCTCGACATGCGCATCCTGGGCGGACTTATCTACTTCCAGGGCGCCGATGTGGAGGCGCACAGGCTTTCGGAGAACACAACGCTGCATTATGAGCTGGCGCCCGGCGCGGACGCAGTGTTCGGCGGCGGCAGGAAAGTGACCGTAAACTCCCTCGGCTTCCGCGACCCCCCGCGCGACGCCGCGAAGCCCGCCGGCGTAAAGCGCATAATCTGCCTGGGCAGCTCCAACACGTACGGCGCGCTGGTGAACGACGGCCAGACCTATCCCGCGCAGCTGGAGCGGCTGCTCAACGCCCGCGGGCGCGGGAAATACGAAGTATGGAACGCCGGGGTATGCACGTACATGATACCGCAGAACCTCGAAGCTGCGCGCCGGGCAATACGGGAATATTCGCCGGACCTGCTGCTCTTCCAGCTCAATAACTCGGGCCGCAGGGCCTTCCTGCTCGGCCAGCCGTTCAAGCGGTATTTCGACGCCGACCCGGGCCTTTACCTGGAGAATCTGCGCTACGCCTGGCCGCGGCCGCTGAACTTCCTGCGGCACTGGCGGCTGTTCCGGGCCGCAGTTCTATATTTGAACCGCGTCAGCCTGGCCGGCAAAGACCCCGCCTATGACTGGAACAAGACCTCCGAGCTGCTGCCGGCGGACGTGAAAGCGTTCCGCGAATTCTATGAGCAGAACAAGGACAAGGTGCGGATGGCGGTGCTGGTAGTGCCGGTGCCGGGCAACAAGCTGTGCAATTCTTTCGACGGGCTGGGCATCCCCGTTATCCGGCTGGCTGAAAAGCTGCCGGCGGCGCACGACCCGGAGTTCGACAAGATACACCCGGCCCCTTACGTCTACCGCTGGTACGCCGAAAAGCTGATGTCCGCGCTGCCGGGGCTGCTGCCGCCCCGGGCGGCCCCGTCCCGGAGCGTCCCCTGAGAACGGGAAGCCTATCTTCTATTCTGTTTTTTTGGAAAGCAGCTTTCTGGCTTCGGCCAGTTTCGGCCAGGAGGCCGGAGCGTTCGCCACGGTCCAGAACAGCGTCTCCCGCGCCTCCTCGGCGCGGCCCAGGGCAGTGAGCAATTTATAACTTTCGTACGAGGCGTCGCTGCCGAGCGGCCCCGGGTTTTTATTATCTTCGGCGCCGGAACTGACCAGATAGACCACGTTCTGGCAGGCCTCCAGCGCCTTTTGATGGTCTTTTCCGCCCCCGGTGCACAGGTCCATCTGGCTCTCCAGGCTTTCTTTTTTGAAAGGAGCGGTCCTGCCAGACTGCAGCTCATAGGTCCGGGAGCTCAGCTTAAGACCGTAAGCCAGCCCGAGCGCCCTGGCTTCGCGGCGCCGGCCCGACGCCTGGAATTCTTTTTCGGCCTCGCTTTTCCGGCCAAGGCCGGCCAGGACCTGCGCGCGCTCGAGCTTGAAATATTCGCTGCCGGGCTGAAGCGCCAAAGCTCTTTCGCACAGCGCCAAAGCCGGGCCATAATTCCCGGCGCGGCGCTCCACCTCGGCAAGATGCGCGAGGAAAAGCGGGAACAGCTCTTTCAGCCGCATCGCCTGTCCCAGAGACCAGAAATTGCGCAGTATCAGTTTATCCAGGGCGTCAGGAGAAACGGAGGCTTCCTCCAGCAATCCGGGCAGCTTCTGCCGGATATAGGCCAGTTCGGCCAGAGAGCCCTCGTTAAAGGTGCCGTCCTCCTCGTTGAGCCAGGTCACGGAGTAACTTAGACGTTTAAGCGCGTCCTCGCGCGGCGTCTCTTTCCATCCTCGGTTGTCGGCGGCCTTGAACTTTTCAAGGCCTTTTATCCCGCAGGCGGCGGCCGAGCGGAAGATCTCTTCCCAGACCATTTTGTTAAAGGGAGGGCGCCAGTGCATCCCGTCCGTGAACTCGTCGAAACCGGGCAGCCCGCCCGGAGACGAACGATAGAACGTCTTTTCAAGGTCGGCCACGCAGGCGCCGTTAGCGCCGGCCACCCGCCGGATAAGAGCGTTGCGGTCCGCGCTGGCGCGGCTCATGTCCGGGTCGAAGTCCACCGCTTTGCGGAAATAGGCGCCGGCCTCCGCGGTCCTGCCGAGCTTCTCGAGCGTCCGGCCCATATAGAAATTAAAGGCGTATTCGTACGGCAGCTCCGCGAGGCCGAGCTTGAACTTTTCAGCGGCGGCGGCGTATTTTTTTTGATAAAAAGCCGTGTAGCCGGCGGCGAAAAGCTCATTGTCCAGCAGCGCGGCCCTGCGCGAAGGCATATCCTTCAGATTGGCCGGCAGCGTGCAGAATACTATCGGCACTCCCGCTTTTTTGGCCGCGGCCGCCATTTTAGCCAGCATGTCCCCGTGCATCTTCAGGTTCGCTTTTTTCCTGGACTGCTGCGGATTGTCCTTAAGCGAGTAATACCGCTCGAGCAGCCGGAATTCCCTGCGCCGCAGCTCGAAATCCAGCCCCGGGCAGTTCCGGTCCGTGGAGCCCTCGTTATTCCCGCTCAGGATCACGATCAGGTCGGGGCTGTAAGCCAGGACCTCCTTTAAGATCCCGTAGATCCGGTAGCTCTCATAACCGCTCATGCCGCAGTTCAGGACCTCGATACCCGAGGACTTTACGGGCAGAACTCCGGCCTTGGCCAGCTGCCGGAGGAACCGGCCGCCGAATATACCATCGTTGAGCGCCATGTACCCGGGCCCAAGGATGGTGGCCACGGATTCGCCGAGAACAAAGACCCTTTTAACGCCGGCCGGCTTCGGCATCGAGAATTTTTCGGGCATGGCCAGGCTTCGCTGCGCGCTGAACTCCCCTTTCCCCGGCCCGATCTCGGCAAAGAACGGTTTCTTTATATCCTCGCAGAAATAACCGTTCTGGTCCTGTTTTCCGGGGTCCGGCACCGGCCCCGCGGCGGCGCCCGGAAAACCGTTCCAGCCCGAAGAGCGCAGGCCGCCGCAGAGCGGGAACAGGAGCGCGAGGGAGACTAAGAACGGAAAAGATTTTCTTGCCATAAAAAGTCCGGCTTGCGGCGGGCCGGCGGTCTTAAATATTACAACTAAATTCCCCCGACGGGCAAATGCTATCTGCCCGTCAAAATGCTAAAATTTATAAAAGGACGCAATGAATATTCTGGGCATTTCTGCTTATTACCACGATTCCTCCGCCTGCCTCGTGCAGGACGGCGGGATCGCCGCCGCGGCCCAGGAAGAGCGGTTCTCGCGCAGGAAGAACACGCCGGATTTCCCGCTGGCCGCCATAAATTACTGCCTGCAGGCCGGCGATATCACGGCCGACGACCTGGACTGCGTGGTCTTCTACGAAAAGCCTTTCCTTAAATTCTCCAGGGTGCTGCTCGGCCACATCGGCGCCTGGCCGCGTTCGCTGGGCGGCTTCATGCATTCGCTGCCGCTCTGGCTCAGTGACCGGCTCACGGTGCCGCTGACGCTCAAGGACGGGCTGGGCTACCAGGGCAAGGTTTTTTTTGTAAGGCATCACCTCTCCCACGCCGCGTCCTCTTTTCTGGTCTCCCCTTTCGAAGAGGCAGCCATCCTTACGGCCGACGCCGTAGGAGAATGGGCCACCACCTCGAGCGGTACCGGCAAAGGCAGTTCGATAACACTCGACCGGGAAATAAACTTCCCGGATTCCCTGGGGCTGTTCTACACCGCGCTCACTACTTTCCTGGGCTACGAGGCGCACGAAGGAGAAGGCAAAGTTATGGGCCTGGCCGGCTGCGGCAAGCCGGTCTTCATGGACGAATTCAGGCAGCTCGCCGACGTGGCGCAGGACGGCAGCTACCGCCTGGACCAGTCCTACTTCTCGTTCTACGGCGGCGACCGGATGTACAGCCGCAAAATGGAGCGGCTGCTGGGCCCGGCGCGGATGCCGGGCGGGCCGCTGGACGCGCGGCACGCCGACATAGCGGCCAGCCTGCAGAAATTCACGGAGGATATACTTGTAAAGCTGGCGCGCGACCTGCACGGGCGCACCGGCATGCAGAACCTGTGCCTCGCCGGCGGCGTGTTCCTTAACTGCGTGGCGAACCAGAAGATACTGGAGAGCTCGGGCTTCAGCAACGTTTTCATACAGCCCGCGGCCGGCGACTGCGGCGGCGCGGTGGGCGCGGCGCTGTACGCCGCCAACAGCCTTTTCAATATCCCCCGCGCGCCGGCCCTGGAACATCCCTGCCTTGGGCCGGAATTCTCGGAGCGCGACATCGCGCGCGCCATCTCGGCCGCCGGGCTCACGGCCAGAAAACTTCCCGACGAGCAGCTGCTGGACCATACCGCGCGCCTGGTGGCCGCAGGCCTGGTAACCGGCTGGTTCCAGGGCCGCATGGAACTGGGCCCGCGGGCGCTGGGCAACCGCACCATACTGGGCGATCCGCGCAACCCGGACATGAAGCGCCTGCTCAACGACAGGGTGAAGCACCGTGAGCCGTTCCGGCCTTACGCGCCGGCCATACTGGCCGAAAAGGCCGGGGACTATTTCGAGCTTTCCTGTCCCTCCCCTTTCATGTTGCTGGCCCCGGCCGTGCGCCCCGACAAGGCGCCGTCCGTCCCGGCCGCCTGCCACGACGACGGCACGGCGCGCGTGCAGACGGTCTCGGAGCGCACCAACCCGCGCTTCTATTCCCTGATTCAGGCTTTCGACCGGCTGACCGGCGTGCCGATAATACTCAACACCTCCTTTAACCGGCGCGGCGAGCCCATTGCCTGCGAGCCCGCGGACGCGCTCAAGATCTACAGCGAAACCGAAATGGACGCGCTGGTCATAGGCAACTTCGTGCTGGAGAAATCCACCCCGGGCGGGACGGCGGACAATGGATAAGCTTAAGAAATTCACGCGGGCCGTTTTTTTGGCGGCACAGCGCGCGCTGGTGCCGGCCTGCCTGTTCATAGCTTATGTTTTCGCGGTAGGGGCGATGGCCGCGCTGGACAGGATCTTCCATTTCCAGCCGCGGAAAAGACCGGGCAAAAGCAGCTACTGGCAGCCGGCCCAAAGCGCCTTCACGCCGGACGGCGGCGGCAAGGACGGCCCCGAGGACGCCCTTTCGCAATCATGAGCGCTTTTAATTTTCCTGCTGCGCGGCCCGGCGACCGCGGGAGCACCGGAGGCGGGGTATGAAAAAAATAGTACTGATAATCCGGGAAAGCCTGGCGCTGGTAAGGAAGCACAAGATCTATTTCCTGCTGCCGCTGCTGCTCTCGCTGTCCCTGCTGGCGCTGCTGGCCTTCCACGTGGGCCCCGGGATAGTGGTTTCCTTCATCTACGCCGGGATCTGAGGCGCTCCGCGTTCTTTTTCAGCCGCCGCGCGCCCGCAGCTCCGGCGGCCTTCCTCTTTACGGCAGCGGGCAATAGACCAGGCGGTCCACCCTCAGCCGCTCCAGCTCTTTTTCGGAAGAATAGAATTTGCCGGGGAACTCCATAAAAACGGTATTGCCGCGTATCAGCAGTTTTTCCTTCACCCACGGATGGTCCACTTTGAACGCGCAGGCGCGGCACTCGCGGCCGCAGTCTATGCCGCGCACCGAGTCTCTGGGCTGGATGTCGCGCAGGCCCACCAGGCAGGTGCGGGTGGTGGTAAGGTTCAGGTACGGGTAGTGCAGCGTAAAG
This sequence comes from Elusimicrobiota bacterium, assembly GCA_026388125.1. Lineage (GTDB taxonomy): Bacteria > Elusimicrobiota > Elusimicrobia > Elusimicrobiales > UBA9959 > UBA9959. The sequence goes on along the minus strand of JAPLKJ010000208.1, from coordinate 5,897 downwards.
TTGAATCCCTCCGGCTTGAAACCACAGTCCCTTTCCCGGAAGTTGGTGCGCGGCATGGTCCCGGCGGCCGACACCTCGTAGCGCCGTACGCCGAGCCCGAGGAAAAAGTCCAGGGCACGGCGGCTGAGGACGGACAGCGACCCCTTGTTCTGTTCGAAAACATTGTAAGTGAACTGCCGTCCGGCGCTGAGCTTTACCGGCAGCTTCTCCGCGGCGGCCAGTTCCAGCGCGCCAAAATCGTTCACGGTTATCTCCAGCCGCTCAGCGTCAAGGCGCCCCGCCAGCAGGAGCCTGGAGACCTCCCTGAAAATAGCCGTCAGGCTGGCAATACCTCTTTCGGTAAGCAGCGGCGTGAGCAGGCATACCTTTTTCCCCAGCTTCTGAAAATGGACCATTTCCGCGCAGACCCCGGTCTCCAGCAGGTTTTCACAGAATTCGGGGCCGAGATATACCCATTCGAAGAGAGCGGGGATCTCTTTGCCGCCGCCGCGGGCCGCGCCGCTCCCCAGCCTTATGCCGTGTTCAATGCCCATATCAGTATTTCGTCCCGTCCCAGCCTTCCAGTTTTTCAATGAACCCGGCGCGCGCCTTGCCGGCCGACAGCGCCGCCGTCAGTTCCTCCGCCAGGCCGAGCATCGCGCGCATATCCTTGACTTTCCTGACCTTCACTTCGGAAGGGTCCCGGCGGGTACCGTATTTCAGATAACCGACTCCGGCGGTAAAATAATCGAAGAAGGACGCCGCGTTGCTCATCCTGGGCGCACCGCCGCGGCCAAGCCTGTCCGCCAGGCGCCCGGTGACGCCGCCGAGCTTGTACTTTAATTCGGGCACTACGCCGACGGTGCGCGGCACCGGGAGGCTGCCGGGAAGGTTGAGGCGGCACATCGAGCCCTTCTGCACGGCGGCGGCGGCGGTATAATAGCCGGGCCGGTGCAGCGAGCAGCGCCCGTTCACGTAGGCGCAGCCGAAGAACCGGTAGTCGAAGATCTCGGTTTCGACCCCGCGCTCCCGGCAAAGCTCCAGGATCTTATGCGCCTCGTACGGCGAGAGTTGGTTCGGCAGTATGATCCTGGAGACCCCGAGCCTGAGGAAGAACGCGGCCGTCAGGCTGTTGAAGCAGGGCTGCACCGAGCTAAGGTGCACGGCGGCCGGGCGGGGCTGAACCTGCGAAAGCAGCTCTATAATGGAGGGGTTCGAGACTATGAACGCGTCCGCGCCCGCCGCCGAGGCCGCGGCGAGGTCCTTTACCAGCCGGGTTTCTTTCCCGGGCGTGAAAGAGGGCATTACGCTGTTGACCGCCACCGAAACCTTCAGCCCCAGGCGGTGCGCCGCGCGCGCGGCTTTAGCGAACTCGCCCAGATCGGGCAGCGAACCCGGCTCCCCGAACGAAGGCAGGCCGGCCACGGCGCAGTAAAGCTCACCGGCCCCGGCCGCAGCCAGGGGTTTTATTTCTTTTATGTCGGAGAAGCAGGAGAGTATTTTCATGGGTCGGGCGCGGGCCGCCTAAAATCGTTCCGGGGTTATAGAACGGGGGTCTTTACGCGAAGCTTTCAGCTCGCCGGCGCCGTGTACTTTCAGGTAATCGGGCCTGGCTCCGCAGCAGGCCGGCTCCAGCGTGCAGCGCGCGCAGGCCGGGCAGGCGGCCTTGGGGTCTATCCCCTCCTCCAGCACCCTGTCGCCGCGGCGCCAGCGCTGGAACTCGAACGAGAAGCCCTCGAAATCTTTCAGCGCGCAAAGCGGAATATTCTGCACCACCGCCTTATAGCCTTTAAGCTTCAGGGCGGCCAGCGCGAGTTTGATAAAAGGAGAAACCTGCGTGTAGCGCGGAACTATCCGCCCGGCTTTAAGCGCCCGGCCTTTGTTGCGCACAAAAGTAAAATTGACGAAAGCTGCCCGCGGGAAATTGCGCGCCGCCCACATGGCGAATTCCGGAAGCAGCCGGTAATTCGCGGCTGAAATAATATGGAAGAACCTTATCTTCTCCTCGGCGCCCAGCGCTTTGATGTTCAGCAGGCCTTTCAGCGCAGCCCGGAATTTAACGCTGCGCGTTATTTTCGCGTACACGTCCTCGCGATGAGAAGGGAAGTTGACGGTAAAATACTCGATCTTGCCGACCGCCCTGCGGCAGAACCCGGCGTCGGACAGCGCCACCGCATTTGTGGAGAGCATGAAGCGCTTCACCCCGGCGCCGGACAGCGCCTTTATCCACTCGAAAAAATCCCCGCCGGCGGTCGGCTCGCCGCCGCCCTCCAGGCTTACGGCTTTTACCCCCCTTTTTTTAAGCGCGGCCGCAATTTTCAGGGGATCGCGTTTTTCCCCGGTGGGCGGGTTATGGCAGTAGACGCAGTAAAGATTGCAGGTGCGGGCCATGCTGACGCAGGCCTGCTCGCTTATCCAGTTATTTCGCTTAAGATCAGCCATGGGGAACGGGTCAGGGATATCATTCAGCGGAACCGCCTGACAGCCGGTTCGACATAAAGCAAACGGCCAGGGCGCAGTTTTCAGGAGGAAGCGCCCGCCCGGGCGGAGGCATCCCTGTACCATTTTTCACCCAGCCAGGAAGATAATACGATCCTGTCCGCGGGGTTGGAGAGTTTTTCAAAGATAAGCCTGAGTATGCCTTTGTTTATGAAGCAGCGCTGGTCGTTCGCCTTCTGCGGGAAAAGGCTGCCGGAAAAATAGCTGTTGATAGGACAAACGCCGCAGAAAGGCTTGAACGCGCAGTCGGAACAACCCGGCAGGCTCTCCAGGCAGGAAGCCACGCATAACGTCTTGGTTATCGGACTTTCAAGCACCTGCGCGTAGGAGGTATCCGCCACGTTGCCCAGCCGGAAACTTTCGTCGCCCATCACGGAAAGCATGCGCCCTTCGTCGCAGGTATAAATATCCCCGTTATAGTTATAAGCCAGCTGGCCTATGGCCGCGCCGCAGAGCAGGCGGCAGTCCATGTGGGCGGGGTCCGTCCCGTCCAGTATCTTGGTCAGGAAGGTTTGCGCGGTCTTCTCCCGTATCTCCACCCCTTCCTTGTTAAGCTCGATCAGGCGCTCGAGCAGCTCGCGGTAAAAAACCAGATATTCAGCCGCCCCGTAGCCGATGCGCCGCCAGTTGGCCGCTGTAAAACCGAACGGGTTCAGCGGGCGGGCGTAGATCTCGCGCAGCCCGAGCTTCAGGTATTCGTCCACCAGCGCGCGCGCCCCGCCGAGGGCCTGGCGCGTGACGGTGGTCAGGGCCGTAATGCGGTACACGTAGCCCTTTTTGAGATAGCGGGGGCGGTCCGTGTTGAATTTCTTTATCCACTTCGCCGTCTGGGAGTGGCTGGAATCCCCGGAATAAACGCGCTGGCTGTCGTTCAAAGCCGCGGGGCCGTCCAGAGAGGTCGCCAATCCTATTTTATTATCGAACACGAACCGGAGCTTTTCCCCGTCCAGTGCGGAAAGATTGGAGACCAGTTTAAATTCCAGGTTCTTTTTATGCTTTGCCGCAAGCTTCCGGGCGTAGGACACCGAGAATTTGAGCGCCGGCCAGTTCAGGAACGGTTCCCCGCCCTGGAACTCTATTATCAGGTCGCGGCCGGGCGCGGAGAAGATGAAATCCAGCGTGCGGCGGGCCGTCTCCTCGTTCATGTCGTATTTCTTTTCATTCGCGCCCTTGGCCGAGGCGTGGCAGTAAACGCATTTCTGGTTGCAGCGCAGGGTGAGCACCATAATATGCAGCGAAGTGCCCTTGAACACGGAGGCGTGCAGCTTGTTGAACTTTTCCGAATAGTCGGAGTAGCAGGAGGGCTGAAGAAAAAAACCGCCCTCGGTCAGCTCCGCCGCTTTAACGTCCCCGGCGGCCAGCGTACCCGCCGCGAAGGCCGCGAACTGCGCCTTGTCGAGGAAGGCCCAGCCGCCCCAATCGTTGGTCAGCAAAAAACCGTCAGCGCCCATGGGCTCGAAGTAGAAAGGGCCTGAGCCGTCGTCCGGCCGGCCGGGCTTAACCTGTTTCATATAGAATTTAAAAGCGCCCTGTTCGAGAACTCCTGCGCAAAACATGAGGGCAGTTCCGCCTCTTTGGGCGTAATGACCACTTTCGTATAAGCGGCTTCCCTCGAAACGGCGAAACACGCGAAGGCGGCATAATCCGCCGCCGCCGCTTTAACGGCCGCTTCCTTGTAGATCCCGCGATGGAACCTAAGGCTTAGCTTTTTCTTTTTTTTCGCTTTTTTTCCCGGCGCCATATTTTTCTTCCCATGGCTGGGCAATGCCCAGCGGGTCCTCGGTATAATCGTCGGTCCCGGCAGAAGCCCCTATCAAAGCCTGGGCTATCAGCGCCTCACGGACCTTCCGGGTGCGTTTAGCGATAATCACACGCAGTTCGGAATTGAGCAATTCGTTCAAAAATTCGCCCTTAAGGGCTTCCAGCGCCGAAGGTTCTATCTCGCCCTTGGGTTTTATTTCCACCAGCAGGGTCGTTTCGTTCTTCTTATCGAAATAGAAATACAATCTATCAAGCAGCGCGTAAGCCGCCTGGTAAACGCCCTCCAGGCTGTAATTCCCCATATTCAGCGTAAAAACCAGCTTGTTTTTATCTTCCATAAGGTCAATTATACGTCTCTGTCAAAGCCGACTTCTTCGCATATTATACACCATTTTTACTTGTATTCGGCAAGGGTCCGCTCCGGCGGGAAACAGCCCGCGCGGGCCCGGGAACGTTCTTTTGACAAGAATATCCGCAAATGTTAACATTCGCGTTAACATGAGAACGTTAATACCGCTATTTCGCCCGATGGAACAAGTGCTATTAATGGGGAGCGCCTGCAACAATAACTGCAGGTACTGCTCCTGGCGGTCTGCAAAGAGGTCCGCTTCGCTGCCCGCCTTTGCAGAAGCTGGTCCGACCGGAACTCCGGGAGGAAAGCGTGTCAGGACGTATGGAGAACTTCTTAACGAGCTCCGGACGTTCAGGACCGATATGCCGCTTCTTCTGGCCGGAGGAGAACCTGCCATCCGAAAGGGATTTTTTTCGTTCCTGGCCCATCTCCGCGGCGCAATGGGCTTCAGGGAAGTAGGACTGGTGACCAACGGCAGGATCTTTTCCCGCGCCGGGCTGGCGCGATACGCGGTAAAATGCGGGGTAAAATATTTTTTCGTAAAACTTCCGGCCTTCCGGAACAGCACGTACGCCGCTTTATGCGGCAGCGCCGGCGGGCTGGAGGAAGCCGTCGCCGGACTGGAGAATATCGCGCAGGCCAGTTCCGGAGGGCTGAGGATAATAATCCCCGTCGTTCCGGAAAACATTCGCGAATTGCCCGACATCGCCGGCGCCATATCGCCCCTGAGGCCGGAGCGCGTCCTCTTCGACCTTAGCCACGCAGTTCTTACGCCCCCATTGAAAAGATCGCTGGCCGGCGTGGCAGACGCCTTAAGGCAGGACGGTATAGATACCGGCGCCGACCTGGCGGAGCTCCTCCGCCTGCAGCCCGGCGGCGGGCCGGCGCGCGGGGAAAAAACTATCCGGCCGCCGAAAATGAATTTAAAAATATCCTCCAGCGGCGGCGGCTATTTCCAGACCGGTTCCGATCCCCGGTCCGTCTCTCCCGCGCAGACCATCCGTACCGCGGAAAAAGTTATCGGCAAGACCACTTTCAGCCGCATAAAACCTCTCTGCGAAGGGACGAACGGCGTTTACATATACGAATTCGGTAAATCCAGACCGGAATCCCCCCGCAGTCTTCCCGCCCAGTTCGGAAAAGGGTTCGACCGGGAACAGGCGCTGGCCAGCGGCTACATGGAGACGATAGAGCGCTTTTCCGGGGTAATAACCGCGGCAGAAAAAAGAAAGATCGTCTACGCCCCGTACGCCGATATCCGGAAGTCGGCGGTGGATCCGGCGCTTTTCCACATCACACAACCAGC
>JAPLKJ010000006.1 GCA_026388125.1 Elusimicrobiota bacterium | reverse complement strand
TAGGGAACCACTTCCTGGTGACCGTATACAAAGAGCGCATTTCCGGGCTTGTACAGATTCCGGGGAAAGGGTTGGTGGAAAAGGTCCCAGAAAAAACTAAGGGAGAAACTAGGGAGACAACTAGGGAGACAACTAGGGAGAGAATCCTTATTGCTATCAAGGCCAATCCAATTGCAACAGCATTGGAATTGTCTAAATTGCTCAATTTAACAGCAAAAGGCGTTGAGTGGAATTTAAGAAAGCTGAAAAATGACGGTCTGCTTAAACGTATCGGCCCTGACTTTGGCGGCCATTGGGAAGTGGTGCCATCCGGGGGGGGACACTCTTTCGCCGCCCCGGTAACCGCCCCCGCGGCAGAGCCGCCGCCGCCCGTCCGAAATAACCGCCCGCCCAGCCAACCCCGCCGCCGGCATAGCCCGTGCCCTGCTCTTACCCGCCCGTTATAGGCGCAGGCCTAGCCCGCCCCGGCGCCCGCCGCAGCCCTGGCCTGGATACCACAATAACGCCGGACAAACTCAAAGGCCGTTCGAGGAAGTGCCTGCAGTATTGAACCCCTTGTACCTTAGGCCAAACATCTTGGTTGCCAAGGTGTCCGCGCTTAAGCAGTTAACGCATGAGACGGTGTGGCAGTATCCTCCGGACGCCATGCGCGAGCTGATTGAAGCATTGTCTTCCGGAACCAGGATAGTAATCCGTTCTGCGGCTGGCTATCCTGAGCGGAATGAGGGAGTAAATGAGGGAGTAAAAAGCCTATTGGATTGTATTACGCAGAAACCGGGACAAAGAGTTCCGGCCTTGGCAAAAGCTCTTGGCGTGACCCCTAAAACGCTAGAGAGATGGTTAAGCCGTCTTAAAGCCGAAAATAAAATTGTGTACAAAGGCAGTCCTAAAACCGGGGGTTATAATGTTAAATAACGGTAGTATCCCAATGAACTCCCGTGTAATCCCCGATCCCCGATTCCCCATTCCCCATTCTTTTGTATAATGTCCTCATGCGGAAAATAATCCCCTTTCTATTTATATTAATCCTTTCCGGCTGCGCCACCCCACAAAAAAGCGCCCCCAGCGCCCAGCCCCCGGCCGTACAGGCCCAGCCGGCCGCCCCGGCCCAGCCCGCCGCAGGCGCCCCAACCCCAGCCGCCCAGCAGCCGGCCGACGTAGAACAGCGCATAATGCAAACCGCCCTGGACCTTAAGAATAAAACCCAGCTCAACTACAAAATACAGCCCGGCGACCTGCTTGAAATAACCGTCTTCAAAGAAGGCGACATGAACCGCACCGTGCGCATAAGCGGCAACGGCACCATAACCTTCCCCCTGGCCGGCAACCTGAAACTGGCCAACCTTTCCGTGCCCGAAGCCGAAGCCCTGCTGGCCCAGAAACTGTCCGAATACCTGGTAAAACCGCAGGTAACCGCCCTTATAAAAGAATACAGCAACAAGCAGATCTATGTGTTGGGCGAAGTAAAAAAACCCGGCTCCATAACCATGCCCGCCGAGCGTTCGCTTACCGTGCTGGAGGCCATAACCCTGGCAGGCGGCTTTACGGACCTGGCCGCGCCGGACCGCACCAAAGTGCTGCGCAACGCCAACGGCCAGAACCAGAACATCCCGGTGGAAATTTCACGCATAACCAAGCTGGGGGATAAAAGCGCCGATATTTTTCTGGAACCCAACGACACCGTTTTCATACCCCAAAGTTTCTTCTGAGCGGATAATTTATGGCTGAAAACAACGAGAACGAACTAGAGTTCGACCTTACCCATTACCTCGACCTATTCCTGCGCCGCCGCTGGGTGGCCTTGTCCGTGTGGCTGAGCGTGATAATAGTTACCGCCATAGTAACTTTCAACACCCGCCCCGTATTCCAGGCCCAGTCCCTGCTGGTGATAGAAAAAGAACGCGGCAACAACGTAATTTACCAGGCCGGCCCCACCGTGGAGCGCGGCAACGACGACTATTACCAGACCCAGTATAAACTGCTTAAAAGCGAAGCCCTGCTTAAAACCGTCTATAAACGCCTGAACCTGGAAGTGGTGCCCGAATACGCCGGCGTGTACGGCTACCGCCGGCTGATGG
>JAPLKJ010000289.1 GCA_026388125.1 Elusimicrobiota bacterium | reverse complement strand
GTTGGTGCCGATGCCGACGTTGCCGCCGCCGAAGTTCAGTATGATGTTATTGCCGAGTTCGTTCACATACAGCGGCTTGCTGTTATGGGACTGTATCCAGGAATAGGAGGAGCTGTTGCCCATCCTGAGCTGCGAGTTGGCGGAAGTGAGGCGGAAGATGCCGATGCTGCCGGCGTCGCCTTCCGCGCCGGCCACGTGCAGGGGCGCCGCCGGGCCCAGCACGCCCACGCCCACGTAGCCCGAAGTGGCGAACGACGCCGCCAGCGTATTGCCGGGATAAATATCGAAACCGGTGCCCATGGTGGCAAGCCGCGCGTTGGCGCCGGAGTCCGTATGCAGCGGGCTCATCCAGATATAGCGGGAATTGTCGTTGCCCTGCACCTGCAGCGCGGGCGACCAGGTGCCCGGGTAGCTGCCGAAGTTGACCACGGCCTGCCCGTCGTTAATGATGTTCAGCGCGCGGGTGGTGGCCGTGGTGCCGGTGGTGCCGATGATGGCGCCGCCGCCCGCCACGTGGAATTTCGCGGCGGGCGCAATCCCCACGCCCAGGGTGCCCGCTATCTGGAAATTGCCGGTGGTGCTCAGCGCCGCGGTAGGGACCGCGTTGACAGCGCCCCAGGTGAAGCCGCGGGCCGCTGCGGCGTTCATCTGGGTCTTGATGGAATAATCCGTGACGGGGCCGTAAAGATAGCTGGCGCCGCTGCCCATGGAGATCTTATAGCTGTCGTCGCCGTTCCAGAATTTCAGGCCGTTGCCGTCGGCCGCGGCCACCGGGTAGGAGGCGTTGTTGGCGAAAGCGGGGTTCGGATAGGTGCCGCCCAGCACGCCGCCGGCCGGGCCCGTGGGTGGCGCGCCGCCTGCCGTGCCCGCGGTATCGGCATAACCCGCCGAGATCTTGGACCAGGTCTGCCAGACCCCGGCTTCGCGGTTCCTTATCGACAGGTATTTGTCGGTGCTTACGTACCGCGGGATGGCCAGCTGCAGGGCGTACTGGCTGTAGGGGTATTCGTTGCCGAGGCCGAGAGTGAAGCCGTAGAATTGGCTGGACGGGGTCCCCGGGCCGTTCGTAGCGCCCTGAAGATACCTTGCGCCGAAATCCGCCACCGCGTTGAAATCCGTCTGGGTACTGTGGTTCTGCCCCATGTTGTTAAAGAACTGCGGAGGGTGCAGCGAATCCACCGTATCCGAGTTATTGGCCTGATCGGCCCGGTCCACCCGGATGCCGTAGGTCTGGCCGTTGGGCACGTAATACATCACCGCGCGGCCCCATTCGCCCGCATTGGTCCGCGCCCCGTCGGCGGTGTAGGCCAGCTTGTAATTGGCGTCGCCGCTCAGGGGGTCCAGCTTGGAGGCGTTGCCGGTTATGCTGATGGGCCAGTTGCCGGTAGCGTTGGTGCCGTCGGTAAAAGCTATGTCCTTGTAGGCCGAGTAAGCTGTGCCCGAGCCCCAGGCCTGCTGCCAGAGGCGCAGGCCGGGCGCAGGTGCAGGAAATCCGCGTACGGGGCGGCGCTGTTGTTGGTCCAGCTGGTAAAGCCGAATTTCAGCTTGCCGGCCACGCCCTCGCTGGGCGAGATGGTGCGGTTGTCCTCGGCGTTGAGGTATTCTGCGTAGCCGGCGCCCACGGAATCGGCCGTGGTGATATACGTGAATTCAGAGGTGCCGTTGCTCGTTCTGAGCCTGTCGCCGTGGGAGTGCAGGTCCCAGCGCGTGCTGCTGGTCTGGTCCTTCATCACGAACCCGCCCGCGGTCAGGTCGTTGTCCACGGGCGTAGTGAGCGATTCCACCGCCCCGCTGACCGCCAGCCTGACCCCCGGAGCGGTAGTCCCTATGCCCACGTTGCCCGAGCTGTTCACCAGCAGCGCCGGGTCCACGGTCTGCGAATTGGCGCTCACCAGGGCGTTGGGCAGGCCGTGCCCCGAGAAGTCGTCCTCTATCAGCCAGGTGGAAATGCTGGCGGCCGGGGCGTTGGCGCTGTCGGACTCCATCACTTCCATGGCCTGTCTGCCGGGCTCGGTGTTCGCCGTGGCGATGCCGGCCCCTTCGAAGATGGCGGCGTAGGGGCGCCTTGAGCCGCCCAGGGAATATGCTCCCAGCTTGAACAGGCCCAGGCGCCTGGCGGCGGCGCGCAGGGCGTCGTTGACGTTGGCTTCCCAGGCGTCGTAGCTGGTAAGGATGCCGATCTGGGCGCGGGTGAGGTTGTTCAGCGCCGTGGCGAGGTTGGTGGAAGCGGCGGCGTCGCCGTAGGTGTCGTAATTGGTGCTGCCCACCAGGGCGTGGGTGGCCGCCGTCAGGATAGTAAGGGTAAGGCCCCTGGCGGCGCCGTCCAGGTGGGTGGAGTTCCCTACCTTGACAACCCTGTTGGAGTTGTTATTGCTGCCGGTGCCTTTAATGTACACCAGCTCCGCGCCGGTGGTCAGCGCCGCGGTCCTTAAGCCGTAGGTGCGCGTGAAGCCCGCCACGTCCAGCTTGTCGTTGGCCGTGGCTGCGCCGATGCCCACGTTGCCGCCGGCCTTTATGAAGATGCCCAGGGCCGACGCGTTGTCGTAGAGGCTCAGCCCCCCCGCGCCCGAGGCCTTGACGGAGGAGAGGTCGATGTCGTCCTTGAGCGACCAGGTCATGGACTTGGGCACCGAGACGGCGTTGCCGACGAGGAGGATGTCGTTGCCGGCTATATTGTTCATCGTTTCTTCGCCCACGGGGGTCAGGCCCACGTCCACGCCGTTGATATATTCCCTTTTCCAGTGGCTGGTGTAGGTAAGGCGGGCGACGCCGGCGGACGGGCTCGTCAGTATCAGACCGGCGTCCTGGTCTATCTCCAGCGTGGTCACGTTATTGATGGTCGGGGCGCCGTCCACCTCTTTGATTATGAGGCTGGAGGCCATGTTAGCGCCGGAGATGGACCCCGTTGCGAAGATGTCGCCGTTGACGTACAGCTTCGAAGTGGGGTTGTTGGTGCCGATGCCGATATTGGTGCCGTTGTCGTAAAGCAGCGTGCTCCAGCTGGGCGCCGCCGCGCCGCTCTTCAGGACGTAGTTGGCCGACGGGGCCAGCATGGCGGTGGTGTTGGCCGCGCTCTGGTAAGGCAGCGCCCCCGCCGCGCCGGCGGCCAGGCTGGTGGCGGTGTTGGCGTTGCCGGCCAGGGCCCCGGTGAAGGTGGCGGCCGTAACGGCGGCGGCCTTCACGTTGCCCGAGCGGTCCACGTAGAACTGGTCGGTCCCCCCGTTGGCGGTGGTGGCCAGCACCGGGTTGGTGGTGTCCAGGTTCATCGTGGTGGCCGTGAACCCGGCGGGGATGAACGAGGCCGTGAACGCCTGCGCGGTCCAGCCGGAGGAGTCGTCGTTGGCCTCCATCATGAAGTACGCCGTGCCCGTATTGGCGCAATACACTTCGATGATAGCCCCCTCGAACATGCCGCCCGTCAGTATCCGCACTTTGTTTATCGCGTTGCTGCCATTGTACGTGGTCCGGCTCAGCAGCGTGAGCGTGGGATTCGCGCCCAGTTGGTAGCCGGCGTAGAACACCGTGGCGCTGGTGGGGATGTTGAAGACAAGGTCGTGGACGGAGAACCTGGCCATGGCGCGGGTGCCGTTGCTCTTCGTGTCGGGGGTGCCGTTGATGGCGATGCGGTACCAGTTGCCGGCGAAGAGGGTGCCGGAATTTACCACGGTCTTGCTGGGGAAAGTATTAGTGGCGCCTATAAAGTCCGCAAGCTTGACAGCGGAGGCGCTGCGGTAGGTATTGTCCCCGAACTTCGCCATGACGTACGTTACGTTGCCGGCGCTGACGTCGTCCGTGGTGGTCACGTAGTTGGCCGTTATCGCGCCGGCGGTGAAATTGCCGCTGGAGTCGCGCGCCACTATGGCGCTGGCCGTGTTCGCGCTGTCAGCAGTGGTGGCCGAGTTGGACACTTTGTTCGCCGTGGCGATGGTGGCCAGTTTCGTGTCGACTATGGCCGCCGAAGCCGAGATCTCGGTATTCGTGATGCCGGACAGGCGCGCCAGCGGCAGGATGCCGGAGCTCAGGTCGGCCGCGCTGCGGGTTTCCAGGTCGGCCAGCGTGGAGCCGGTCTTGAGCACCCCGGCCCAGGGAATGCCGGTTATATTGGAGCCGGTCAGCGTAGGGGTATTGGTCCACGAAGGCGCTCCGGCGTTGGCGAACAGCACCGAGTTGGCGCCCGGAACGGGCACGAACGCGGTGGCGCCGGAGCCGCTCTGGTAAGGGAGCTGGTTGGTCAGGCCGCCCGCCAGGTGGGTGGCCGTGGTGGCAGTGAGCGCGTTGCCGGTTATGCTTAAGCCCCAGGGGCCGTTCTCTTCGCGCACCAGCTTCTTCCAGGTGGTATAGGTGCCGTCGTTATTGCCGGTGCCGCCCTGGTAGGTCCTGGTCCAGAAGTCCTCGCTGTAGTAGCTGGCCGCTATCTGGAAGCCGTGGTCGTCGGAGGCGCTCTGGTGGCGGGAATTCAGCAGGTTGTACCAGGTGCCCGAAGTAGGATAATTGGTGCCGGAGTTGGACTCGTAGAAACCGCTGGGCATGGATTTGTTGGCGCTGGCCATGGTGCCGGAAAGCAGCGTAGCCTGCATCCACAAAGGCTTGCTGCCTACCGCGGTCCAGGCCACGGAGCCGGCGCTGCCGCTGGCGTTGCCGGTCAGATTGCCTACGAACGTATTGGCCGTGATGGTGCCCGCGGAGAAATTGCCGCTGGCATCGCGCGTCACTATGGCGCTGGCGGTGTTAAGATTGTTCGCCGAGGTGGCCGAGTTGGACACCTTGCCCGCCGTGGCTATGGTGGCCAGTTTCGTATCCACGATAGCGGCCGCGGCCGCTATCTCGGCATTGGTGATGCCGGAAAGCCGCGCCAAAGGCAGGATGCCGGTGGTAAGGTCGGCCGCGCTGCGCGTTTCCAGGTCGGCCAGCGTGGAGCCGGTCTTCAGCACGCCGGCCCAGGGCAGCCCGGTTATGTAGGTGCCGGTCAGCATAGGGGTATTGGTCCAGGCGGGCGCGGTGACGTTGGCGCTGGAGAACAGCACAGAGTTGGCTGCTGGCACCGGCACGAAAGCGGTTGTGTCCGGACCGCTCTGGTACGGCACCTGGTAGGCCACCCCCGCCCCCAGGTTGGCGGCGGTGGTAGCGGTGCCGGCGTTAGTGGCCGTGGTGGCCGTGGTAGCGTTGCCGGCCAGGGCCGCCGTTATGGTGCCCGCCGTGAAATTGCCGCTCGCGTCGCGCGCCACAATGGTGCTGGCGGTATTGAGATTGGTGGCCGTAGTGGCCGAGTTGGACACCTTGCCCGAAGTGGCTATGGTGGCCAGTTTCGTATCCACGATAGCAGCCGCGGCCGCCACCTCGGCATTGGTAATGCCGGAGAGCCGCGCCAGCGGCAGGATGCCGGAATCCAGGTCGCCGGCGCTGCGGGTGATCAGATCGGCCAGGGAGGAACCTGCCTTCAGCACGCCGGCCCAGGGCACGCCGGTAATATTAGTGCCTGTGAGAGTGGGAGTATTGGTCCAGGCGGGAGCCAGCGCGCCGTTGCTGAACAGCACCATATTCACGCCCGACGCGGGTACGAAAGCGGTAGTGTTGGGTGCGCTCTGATACACCACCTGGTTGGCCAGGCCGCCGGCCAGGCTGGTGGCGGTGCCCGCGTTGCCGCCCAAAGCGCCGCTGAAGCTGGAAGCTGTTATCGTGCCCGCCGTAAAATTGCCGCTCGCGTCGCGCGCCACAATGGTGCTGGCGGTGTTGAGATTGGTGGCCGTAGTGGCCGAATTGGACACTTTGCCCGCCGTGGCTATGGTGGCCAGTTTAGTATCGGCTATGCCGGCCGCGGCCGCTATCTCGGTATTGGTGATGCCGCTGAGCCGCGCCAGCGGCAGGATGCCGGAATCCAGGTTCGCCGCGCTGCGGGTTTCCAGGTCGGCGAGCGTTGAGCCGGCTTTCAGCACGCCGGCCCAGGGCACGCCGGTGATGTTCGTGCCGGTCAGCATAGGGGTATTGGTCCAGACGGGCACGCCGTTGTTGCCGAACAGCACCACATTGGCGCCCGGCGCCGCCAGGAAAGCGGTAGTGTTCGCCGCGCTCTGGTACGGCACCTGGTTGGCCACCCCGCCCGCAAGGCCGGTGGCCGTGGCGGCGTTGCCGCTGAGCGCGGCCGTTATCGTGCCAGCCGTGAAATTGCCGCTGGCGTCGCGCGCCACTATGGCGCTGGCGGTATTGAGATTGGTGGCGGTGGTGGCAGAGTTGGACACTTTGCCCGCCGTGGCTATGGTGGCCAGCTTGGTGTCCACGATGCCGGCATTGGCCGCTATTTCAGCGTTGGTGATGCCGGACAGCCGCGCCAGCGGCAGGATGCCGGAGCTGAGGTCGGCCGCGCTGCGCGTCTCCAGGTGCGCCAGCGAGGAGCCGGCTTTGAGCACATTGGCCCAGGGAATATTGGTTATGGTGCCGCCCAGCCCGGACGCGCTGACCCAGGCAGGCGCCGTCCCGGCCCCGTTAGCCTGCAGCAGGTAGCCGGCCGCGCCGGCGGCCAGGAAAACGGTATCGTTGACGGCGTTCTGGTAAGGGATATCCCCCTTCAAGCCGCCCAGGAGGTCGGTAGCATTGGAGGCCGAGATATTGGTCAGCCCGAAGCCGTCGCCCTCGAACTTTACGGCTTTCATTACCCCGGTGGCCGACATGGAGGACACTATGGTGCCGTCGCCCTTTCGCCAGAGCTGTACCATATCGGTATGGGCCGAGCCGGCGGCCAGCACGTCCAGCCTGCCCTGCGGGATGCCGGTGGAGACGCCAACATTGCCGTCGGCGGTCACCTTAAGCTTCGTTCCCCCCACCTCCAGGATGGGGTTCGCGCCGGTAATGCCGGTACCGGTGACGGTTGCGGAGGTTTTCATCAGCGAATAGCCGTCGACTACCAGCCGGTCCACCACTTCGAACTCGGCCGAGTAGGCATAAAGAGAAAGCCCCGCCAGGCATAGAATGCCGGCAAAAGCCTTTAGCTCATATGACCTATTCTGCATAACTAATCCTCGCCAAATAACATTAAACAATAAATATGGTCAAGGTTTCATCCTCGCTACCTCTATACCGCCCACTTTAAGGCTCACATAGCCCGGATTTGAGGTATCGAACTGCAAAGCGGAGCCGCCGGCGCTGGCAACTTCAAGCCTGGCGGCGGGGGCCGTGGTACCGATGCCGACGTTGCCGGTGTTGTCTATCACCATCTTCGAATCGGCCAGCGTAACGTCGGCGGCGCTCGTATTGTTGCTGCTCATCGCGAAATGCATTTTCCCTACGCCGTACACGTCCCTTCTTTCATAGAAGATCGCGCCCTTGGCGCTGTTGGAGTTCCAGACCCCGAAACCGATGCCCGTAGTATTGCCTGTCACGTCGCTGGGACTGTGGAGGAACTGCGCGTAGGGGCTGGAGGACTCAATATGGAGCTGCGCGTACGGCGACGTGATCCCGACGCCGACCTTGCCGGTCCCCCCCGGCATGATAGCGATATTCTCGTTGCCGGAGGAAGTTATGTCGCTGTTAACGCCGCTGAAGTTCAGGGCGCCGGTCATGGTATCCCCGGCCTTGAGCACGTTCAGGCTGGCCGCCCCGGTAAGGGAAGCAGTTATGGTACCCGCGGAGAAATTGCCGCTGGCGTCGCGCGCCGCTATGGCGCCGGCGGTGTTGAGATTGGTGGCCGTGGTGGCCGAGTTGGACACTTTGCCGGCGGTTACTATGGTGGCCAGCTTGGTATCGACGATAGCCGCCGCGGCCGCTATCTCGGCATTGGTGATGCCGGAAAGC
>JAPLKJ010000047.1 GCA_026388125.1 Elusimicrobiota bacterium | reverse complement strand
TCGGCCGCAGTAAATTTCGACGCCCCCAACAAAACCACCATTCAGCAGGAAATCTCGGCCCTTGAGCTGAGCGTTCCGCCTGCTTCCGCCCCGGATAAAGCTTATTCCGGCAAGACGCCCGCCGAATGGACGATAATGGTTTATATCAACGGCAAGAACAACCTTGAAAAATACGCCTTCCTGAACATCAACCAGATGGAGAAGATAGGCTCTTCCGACAAAGTCAACATCGTTGTTGAATTCGGCCGCATGAACAACTATAGCCACCTGGACGGCACCTGGAAAGGCACCCGCAGGTACCTTATAAAGAAAGGCACCAAACCCAGCGGGATATTCTCCCCCGTGGTGCAGGATATCGGCAAAACCGACATGGGCGACTATAACAACGTGGTAAAGTTCGGCAACTGGGCCAAGCAGACCTATCCCGCCAACCACACCATGCTGATCATCTGGAACCACGGCGCAGGCTGGATCAAGGGAGCTTCCGACTTCATCACCAAGGGCATCTCCTATGACGACGAGACCAACAACCACATCAACACCCCCCAGATGGGCCTGATCCTCAAGGGCATGGGCGGCGTGGACGTGTACGGCTCCGACGCCTGCCTGATGCAGATGGCCGAAGTTGACTTCGACATCAAAGATTACGTCCCCTTCATCGTGGGCTCGGAAGAGACCGAAGCCGGCGACGGTTACACCTACGACACCCTCCTTGGCCCGCTGGTAAAGAACCCGGCCATGACCCCCGAGGGGCTCGCCACGGTGGCCGTTGACGCCTACACCGCCCACTACACGCCGAACAACGAGGCCGCCACGCAGAGCTATGTCCGCTCCGCGGCCCTGCCCGGCTTCCTCGCCGCCTCCAACGCCTTCGCCAGCGCTATGATGCAGGCGAACGAGAAGGAAGCGGTGAAGACCGCCATGGGCGCCGCCCAGAGCTACGCTTACGCGGAGAACAAGGACCTGTACCACTTCACGCAGCTCGTGGTCAACGCCACGGCCAACAGCAATGTGAAGGCCAAGGGCCAAGCGCTGATGAACTACATCAGCAACACCCTGGTGGGCGACAACAAGATCAGCGGGGATTACGCCAACTCTCACGGCATAGCCGTGTACCTGCCCGGCGGCGCGGCCCCGTCCGCTTACGCCGACCTGGTCTGGGCGAAGGTTTCCAACTGGGACGACCTTATCGCCTGGCTGGCGAACTAATAGTAAAAAGACGCTTGAGAAGGGCCGGCTTAACCGCCGGCCCTTCTTTTATATATAGGCCCTTTGGGTAGCCGGCGTCTGGGTACCAAGTCCCTTGTTGAAAATCAATAGCGGGGTAAACTATAACCATGAAGTGCGATCAAAATAAGGCGTCGGAGGTACTCAATATGCGCAAGATATCCTTGTCAGCGCTGGCCGTGGCTATGTTCGCTTCAGCGGCGGCGGCAGAAGTGAATTTCGATAAAGGCGGTTTTAATCTTCAGGACGAGCTTTCCAACCAGCAGGCCCCCCAGGTCTCAGCTCCCGCTTC
>JAPLKJ010000157.1 GCA_026388125.1 Elusimicrobiota bacterium | reverse complement strand
CGTCCGCTGCGTGTTTTTCGCCAGGAAACTGAAAGCCCAGTTCGCCAGCTTGTTTTAAAAGGTCTTCATGTTTCATGTTTTATTGAAAAGCCTGCTTCTATTTGTTGTATGCTATAGAACAAAATTTTGTATAGAAGCATACAATATTTCTGTGCGCGTTTTAAAGTTTAAAAACATAGCGTCCCGGGCGCGGAACTTTCGTTCTATGCCGGTACGGCGGGTAAAGGCGGATGAATTTGGCTGGTCAGATGCCGCTGCCGCGGTTAAGGCCGCCGGCATCGCAGTCGGCCTGCTCTTGCGCGGCCAGTCGTCTTAAATGGGCTTTGGTCTTGGCCACAAGCAGGGGCATTTCCGTGGCGTTGGACATGGCGTCGTCAGCCCCGGCTGAAAGTATCTCTACTATTAACCTGTCCGGGGTTCTGCCCGTTTCGAACATGGCTATTACGGACAGGCCGCGCGCTATGGCCAGGAAAGCCTTCAATTCGGAGAGCTTGTCCGGCCCCAGGGCGGCCAGGTCCAGCAGTACCAGCAGGAAGCCCTGCCCAGGCCGCGCGCTGAAGTGCCGGCAGGCCGGGAGCGCCGTTGCCTGCACGCGGGCCGCGGTAAAAGCGCCCGCCGCGGCGGCCGCCAGGGCGGCATTGCTCGTAATGATAAGTATCTTCAGGTCCTGCATTGTTTTTGCGTTTTCGGTGAAACGCTGAGCCTGACCGGCGCCGTAAGTAATGCTTTCTATTCTACAATATGCGCCCCGGTTTAACTACTGCCCTGCGGGCCCGGCCGCATCTCCCCCCGCCGGCGGCGGGCGCGCGGCGGCCTTTACCCGGCGTTGGCTTTATTGGTATCCTTGAAAAGGGGAATGGAAGGGGATGGCGGTACAACAGGAAAACTAGTGCCAGAACACTGCCGGAGCAAATACACGCTTTCCGCCGCGCTGCCGGGTTGCGGGCTTATCGCCTGCCTTTTTTTTGCCGCCTGCGGCCCGCGCTACGACGACGCCGCCGAGCTGGATCGCCAGGGCCGGACGCTGGCGGCGGCCGCCGAGTACGGCCGTTTCGCGCTTAAGGAACCCGCCGATCCGCGCGCCCCGGACGCGCTGCTTAAGGCCGGGCGGCTGTATGCGGCGAAGCTTGGCCTGTGCGCGCAGTCCCGTCCGCTGCTGGAGCGCCTGGTCAGGAATTATCCTGAGTTCAAAGTACCTGAGGCGGATTTCCGGCTTATCTTCGTCTGCCCGGATTATTTCCCAGCCGGCGCAGGCCGCAACTGGGTCTACGGCGACTCCCAGACCCTCGGCCGGAATGCCAGGCGGGAGCTCACGGCGACCGGCGCGGCCCTTTATGCCGGTGAAAAACTGGTGAGCCGCCGGCCGCTCTCCTATCATTTCTCGGGGCGCGCTTTTTACGAGAGACAGGGCGGTTTTGATACAATTATCCTCAGCTACCCGCTGGAGAAAGGCAAGACCTGGACCTCGCGGGGGCCGGAAGGCCCGCTGGAATTCAGCGTGGAAGGGACCGGGCTCAGGGTCAGGGTGAAGGCCGGGGAATTCGCGGACTGCGTTAAAGTGCGCCGCCGCGTGCCGGGCAGGCCCTCGTGGATACTGGACTATTACGCCCCCTGGACCGGCAAGGTGGCTGCCGCCGCGGCCGGGGACGGCTACGAGCACCGGGTGATGGAGCTCCTGACCTATGACGAAAAAAAATAACCTGCCGCCCCCCGCCGGAAAAAGCGGCCTGCTGTCGTTCTCCTACTCGAAGATGTCCATGTACGAGGAGTGCCCGCTCAAGTACAAGTTCAAATACATAGATAAGATCAAAGAGGAGCCGAAGTTCTATTTCGCGTTCGGCAACAGCGTGCACGCGGCGCTGGAATTCCTTTACTCGGTGAAAGCGCCCCCCTTCCCCTCGCTGGCCGAGGTGCTGGAGGAGTTCCGGCGCGACTGGGGGCTGAAATCCTGGGCCGAGAAAGGCTACAAGGTGCCGTCCCGCGCCGACGCCGACCTGCTCAAGGGCCTGGAGATGCTCAAGGCCTATTACAACCACAACCGGGAAAAATTCAAGCCGCCCTTCCTGGTGGAGTACTCCACCGACGTGGAAGTGGACGGCCTGCTGGTGCGCATCATAGCCGACCGCATAGAGTACTTCGGGGACGGCCGCATCGAGATCATAGATTATAAGACGGGTAAGGACGTTAAGCGCTCCCCCTCCCAGCTATATATGTACCAGAAGATCAGCGAGATCGACCCGCGCCTGAAGGAAAAGATAGCCGAAACGTACGGCGCCCGCGTGAGCTCGGTGAAGATCGACCGCCTGCTGTATTACCACGTGCCCACTTTGAAGGAATACCCGTTCGAGCGCGCGGACGACCGCGAGATCGGCGGCTTCTGGGAGCGCGTGCTGGGCGTGGCCGAAAACATCCGCGGCCTTAAGTTCGACCCCACTCCGGGCGAGCAGCAATGCAACTGGTGCGACTATAAGAAATTCTGCCCCATCCAGAGCGGCGTGCCGCAGGTGTGCCAGCCCGAGCTGCTGGGCACGCCCGACCCCGTGGAGGCGCTGGTGGACCGCTACGGGCGCCTTAAGGAGAAGATGGACCAGCTCAACGCGCAGCTCTCCGAAGTGGCGGCGCAGCTGGGCAGCGCGGCCGAGGCTCGCGGCACGCAGGACCTTTCCGGCGGGGAGTTCCGCGTGAAAGTAAAAAAAAGAACGGGTTTCAGCTTTAAGGACCGCGACGCGGTGAAAGGCGTGCTGGAGCGGTTCGAGCTTTACCAGAAGGCGCTGACGCTGACGCATACCGGCATAGCCGGGCTGCTCAAAGAGGATTCCGACATCCCGGTGGCGGCCCGCCGCGAACTGCTGGCGCAGGCTGTCGAGAAGACCGATCTCGAAATAGAGACC
>JAPLKJ010000153.1 GCA_026388125.1 Elusimicrobiota bacterium | reverse complement strand
TTTTTCATGCGCCCGCAGGCCGTTATCGCCTCGCCCAGCGGCATCTGCCGCTGGAGGAAAAGGTCGGAGCTGTCCGTCTCCGCTATCTTTATGTCCATTCCCTGCAGCAGCTGGTTGAGTATTACCTTGTAAGTCTGGGCCGGCGGCGTTTTAAGGTCTACCATCCACCCCTGGGTGAACTGGAAGCCCACCGCTTCCTCGAGGCCCGACAGCGATTTGGGCGGGAACACGGAGGTCACCACTATCTGCCTGTTCTTGGCCACGAAATCGTTAAGCCATTTCGAAAGATATTTTCTGTTGGCCTCGGAGACCATCAGCAGGTGGATGTCGTCTATGATCAGGACCTTGATGCCGGAGAAAAGCTGCTCTAGCCGGGCGCCGCCGTCCTCTTTTATGGCTATCTCCACGCCCTTGGAGAACTTTATCCCGTCGGTGACGAAAATATTGCTCTGCCCGATGGAGGCGGCCAGCCCGTTGGAGACCGCGTTTATGAAATGCGTCTTGCCGGAGCCGGGCGCGCCGAAGAACAGCAGCGGGTTGTAGATCACCCCGGGGTTCTCCACCACGGCCATGGCGGCGGCGTGCGCGAAGCGGTTATGCGACCCGGCCACCAGCGTGTGGAAACTGTAAGTGGGATTGAGCGGCAGCTCCATGGACCACTTGCCTTTTATCCTGGAAGCCGTGATGGCGGCCGGCGCGGGCTTGGGCGCCTGCGCCGCGGCTGGCGCCGGCTCCTCTTTTTTCACGCGCGCGGACGAAGGCACGAAATTCATGCGGGGCTGCGTGGTCCCTGGCTGGGCTTCGGGCATGGCTCGGTCCACGGCGCCGGGGCGGATTCTATCTTCGGTTCGGTCCACTGCGGCTCGGCGACGGCGTTAAGCCCGGCGTCGCTCTCGGCCCCGCCGCTGACGGCGCCGAGTTCGCTGGTAACCGCCTTTAATTTCGCCAGGATGTCCATTTCCAGCTTGGACAGATAAATGATGAAGTCGAACGCGCCCGAGGTTTTTTCCGGCCTGGAGCAGACGCTGCCCAGTTTTTTCACGATCAGGAAAATATCCTTCATCTCCCCTTTTATGAGGAGCTTGTGCCGTCCGGGATTCTTTTCGTTCGGGGCAGGGACGACGTCCCATTTTTTAAGCATAAGAGAAACCGGTCAGCGCAGTATCAATTCCAGCAGCAGGTCCAGAACGGCGGTGCGGGAAAAATTCTCGGCGTCAAAATGCTTGTAATAACTGCCGGAAGAGGAGAACACGTTCTCCATCTCGGAAACACTTTCCGGCGGGATGCCGCCCACGCAGACAAGGCCCACGGCGCCGGAATCAGTGACCATCTGGTGTATGAAATTGGCGTTCATGCCGGTATCGAAACCCTTCACGCCGGCGCGCTTTACATACATGGGGCTGGTCTGGGACTTCAGGCAGACGGAGTCGAGCTCGGCCATCAGGGTGGCGCACAAAGCTTTGTCCGCGTGGGAATACAGGAAGAACAAAGGCCTGACCCTTTCTTCCGGGATACCCTCCGGCACTTGTTTTTCCGACAGGCCCACCAGGTCGGACATCTTCGCCCTGCTGGTAATGCCGGCCGCGACGAACGTCTGAAAATTCAAGTGTCCCTCGCCTTCGGCGCCTGCGGCCGCGCCGGGAGGCGGCATCACAATGGTCTTGTCTTCGCCCCTGCCGCCCAGTGTAAGGACGGACTCGGCTTCGGGAACCGGCTCCTGCGCCGAAAGCTGCGGTTCGGCCGAAGCTCCGTTGGAGAATTCAATGGTGTTTTCGGCCGCCGGCCCTTCCTGGGCGGGGGAATCTGAAAAGTTTATCCCGCCGGCCGAAGCGTCAACGGCGGGTTCCAGCCTTATAGTTTCTCCGGAATCCGCGGGAACGGGTGGCTCTCCCCCAACTGAAGCGTCGGACATAATACCTCCTGATCCCTGCTGCTGCCCGGTCACTTCCGCCTGTTCCCCGGCTGCTGGCGCGGCCTGCTCCGGGGCTGCCGTTTCTTCCCGGTCCGCTGCGGGCTCCCCGGCCTGCTCCGGGGCCGGCGCGGCGGCCGCGTCGTCAGCGGCCGCGGGCGGCGCGGGTTCTATAGTAAAAGCGCTGAAATCCTGCGGCGCGGCGGCCGGCTCCGGCTCGGCCGCGGCCTGGGGCGAGGAAAGGTCATTGTCTCCGGGACCGGGCTCCTGCGGCGTGGCTAAGGACAGCTGTTTCTCGAATTCAGCAAGGTCATCCGAAGCGGCTTCCGGAGCCTTTGCCGGGGTCAGCGGCACCGGCTCGGCGGCGGGACCGGATGCCGGCGCCCCGGCGGGCCTGCTTTCCGACAGTTGCAGCAGCGCGTCGATATCCGGGATGCCGAAATCCGCGGCGGAAGCCGGGGTCTGGCTCAGGCCGGACGCGGGCAGGTTTTCGGGATCCTCCGCGCCGCCGGGACCGGCTTCGATAGCCGCCTCGAACCCGGTAAAGGAAAGCTCTTCCTCCCTGGCCGGCGCCTTAAGGCCGGCTTCTTCCGGTTCGCCTGCCGGCGTGCCTTCATCTTTCACCGGAGGCGTAAGTTCCGAAATGGAAAAGGATGCCGCCTTGTTTTCGGGCTTGGCTTTGGCGGCCGGCGGCTCCAGGGGGATGCCCTCGAGCTTCACGGAGGCCGGCGGCGGTTCGGTCTCCACGCCGCTGCTTTCCGCGTTCTCGCCGAACATGAAATCCCCGAGGCTCTGGGGAGTGAGTTCTCCCAGCGCCTGCTCCGGCGCCGCCGCGCCTTCGGGAAGGGTTGAAAGCGAACTGATAATAACCGTTTTGTCGCCGTCGAACGGCAGTTCGCTCCCGGACGGGGGCAGTGCCGCTTCAGCCGTGACCTTATTCTCGTCCGGGGAGGGCAGGTCCTGACCGGGCCGGGCCGCCATTTCCTGCTGCAAAGGTTCAGCCTCCGTCAACGGCATGGATTCAATGCCCGGGGCCGGGGCTTCGGCTTTAACTTCGGACGCCGGCTCAAGGCGAACAGGCTCAGCAGGTTCGCCGGCAGGCCCCCTGGCCTGTGCCGATCTGTTAAAATCCACCGGCTTTATTTCGGGCATTTTAATGCCGTCAAGGATGGAAGGCATCTTATTGAGCAGGCCGTTAAGGTCCGACAGTATGTCTTCAATGGATTCTTTTTTCTTTGCGTTCTTGTTATCCATACAACACGGCCCCCCCGTAGACAACCTGTAAAATGATGTTATCCGCCCTGAGGCGGGGCGGCGGTTCCAGTAAACGCTCCGCCGGCTAAACAATAAACTACGCGCCCTATATATATAGCGCGCTATTGATTGATTATAGCAAGTTGTTTGCGCAAGATTAACGCATTTCTGGCGGGAACTGCGGCCTGGGCGCCTATCGCCCCGGAGGCGGCTTTTTCAAGAAAAGGCGCGGCTTCAGGGGAAATAGAATATGAAAGGCAGGAAACAGCTTCGATCCCCGGCTGTCCCCCGGATAAAGCGGCGGAAAACAGGTATTTATGCCCGGCCTCTCCGCCCAGCCTTGAAAGGGCGCAGGCCGCGTAAAGCTTCAGGTAAGGAGACGGCGCCGCGGCAAGTATCCTGTCCAGCTCGGGCACCAGGTCGGAAAAACCGGCCATCGAGGCCAGGAAAAAGCCGGCGGCGTTAAGACTTTCGTCTTTTTCCCGCATCAGCCCGGCAACGGTCCTGCGCATCTCGGGCGCGTAGGGGGCGAAACGGCGGCTGTAAAGCGCCGAGACCCCCGCCTCCATGGCCGCCTGCCGCCGCGCGGCGCCCCTGCCCTCGGCGGCGGCCTTGAGCAGGGCACGGAAGAATTCGTCGCGCGCTCCGGGTTCGGCCGAGAACCGCGCCCATTCCCCCGCCAGTTCGGCGGCGGCCGCTCCCACTTTTTCATCCGGGCTGTACAGCAGTTCCGCCGCGCCCCGCCTGTCCTTCAAAGGCAGGAAGCGCAGCGTTTTCATTTTTCTCAGCGAGGCGAGCACGCCGCTGTAATTGAAGGCGCTCTCCGGGGAAAGCACGGGCCCGCGGCCGGGAACGGCGGGCGGCGCCCTGAAACAGAACATGGCGCAGGTCAGCAGCAGCATGCCTGAGAATAACAGGAGCCAGCCCTTGCCGTAATTATTTTTATCCGGGACCGGAGCGGTTATGGCGGCCCCGGAGAGGGAGCCGCCGCAGATATGGCATTTTTCAGCCTGGTCGGCGTTGGGATAACTGCAGCCGGGACAGACCCTCACACGGCCTCCGCGAAACAGGCCCCTTCGCGTACCGCGGTTATTTTCGCGGCCGCCAGCGCGCCAGGCTTGAGCGGGACAGGGAATTCGAGGTTCAGGAAATTCGAGGCCAAGGCCAGCGCGCGGCCGTTCTTGTTCTTCAGCACCAAAGCTTCCACTGAGGCTCCCAGCATCGAGGCGGCGAAAGCCGCGCGCAGCTCCCGGTCAAGGGCGCGCAGCGCGGCGGAACGCGCGGCCACGGTTTTCGGGGGCAGGGGCTTTAAAGCGGCGGCGCGGGTGCCGGGCCGCGCCGAAAAGCTGAATACATGCAGCCCGGCCAGGCCGCAGCCGCGCACGAACTTCAGGGCCGCGACGAAATCCTCTTCCGTTTCCGCGGGATAGCCGGCTATGATATCCGCGTAGATGCCGACGCCGGGAAAACCGGAACGCAGCTCCTCTACTTTGGCCCGGTAGGCGGCGGTATCATACAGCCGGCCCATGGCTTTGAGCACGGGGTCGGCGCCGGCCTGCAGCGGGAGATGGAAATAATTACAGAATTTGGGGCCGCCGCCCTTTAAAACCCTGAGCAGCTCCGGCGTCAGCTCTTCCGATTCTATGGACGAGAAACGCAGGCGGAACCGGCCTTCGAGGGCGAAGAGCTTCTCCATCAGGACGGCCAGGTTAGCGCCGCTCCGGGCGCAGTTGTAAATGCCCAGCCGCGTGCCGCACAGCACTATTTCGGCGAAGCCGGCGGCCGCGAGCCTTTTTACTTCCTCCGCGGCGGCGGCCAGCGGCTTGGACCTTAGTTCGCTGCGGGCGAGGTTCACCAGGCAGTAGGCGCACTTGAGGTTGCAGCCGTCCTGCACTTTTATGAAGGCCCTGGCGCGCCCATGGGACTTTGATACGGAAAAGAAATCCGCTTCAGCCGCCCCGCCGCATAATTGCGAGGGGATATTTTCTTTTTCTTTGTTGGTGAACAGGGTCGCGCGCGGCGCGGCGGCCAGTATTTTCCCGGGCTCCAGCGTGGCCAGGCAGCCGGTCACGGCTATGGCGGCCTTAGGGTTGGCGGCGGCTGTTCTGCGCAGGAAAGCTATGCAGTCCCGGTCGGCCTTGGCGGTAACGGAGCAGGTGTTCACCACCACCAGGTCGGCGGTTTCCGGCTCCTCGGCGCTTTCATGCCCCAGCGCCGCGAATTTTTCCCGCAGGCTCTCGGTCTCCACCTGGTTGACCCGGCACCCGACGGTTTTGAAGTATATCTTCACAGCTACATTCTACAAATTGCCAACGGGGTCAGGTCTTGCATTTCAACAAAATGTTGAAATGCAAGACCTGACCCCA
>JAPLKJ010000221.1 GCA_026388125.1 Elusimicrobiota bacterium | reverse complement strand
AGCGCCAGCTGCAGCTGGAAATATGCGGTGCGGGCCTTCAGCAGCACCTGGCGCCGCGCGTTGCCGGCCTCGGCCGAGCGCGCCGCGGCGCTTTTCAGCGCGCCGTCGCGGCCCGAGCGCAGCGAACCGCCGTCGTATAAGGTCCAGCTGGCCGACGGCCCCACGGAATAGTTCCAGTTGTCGCCCAACGGCCTGCCGCCGCCCAGCGCGGCCGGCATGGCTATGGCGGGCACCACGGCGTTATAGCGCAGGCTGCCCTCCAGGCTCAGGCGCGGGTTCAGCAGCGAGCCCGCGGCCGCGGCTCCGGCGGCGGCGGCTTCGGCGGAGAACTTCGCGCTGCGGTACTGGTTGGAGACGGCCAGCGCGCTCTGTTCGGCGTCCTTCAGCGTAAGGCTGAATTCCCCGGCCTGTACCGTGCCGGCCATCATAAGGAATATATATATGAGTTTCATAAGCCTATTCCCCTTAAAGCTATTTCGGCCCGCGCCGCTATGCCGGCGGCGGAAAAGATCTCCTCGCGCAGTTTTTCCAGCTCCAGCCCGCCCACGCTCTTTACGCCGTTGCGCTCCATCACGCCGCCTATCAGCACCGGGAAGATCATTACCGGCACCATGGCCGCTATCATGAAAGGAATGGAGTTTTCTTTGACGGCGCTGGCCGGGCGGCATTCCAGCGCCAGCGCTGTAATATGCGTGATATGCTCGGTGAAATTGCCGCTGACAAAAGCGAAAGCTTCTTTCTTGCCATGGGCCAGGTCGGCGAACATCATGGGCGCCACTTTGCGCAGGCCCAGCGCGAATTTCCCCACCTCGGTCAGCGCGGTCTTAAGGCGCTCCCGGGGCGTGCCGGCCACGGCCACGCCGGCTTTGAAGTTCTGCATGAATTCGGCGTAGATCTCTTTCAGGATGGCTTTCTGGAACTCGTCCTTGGAGCCGAAATAGTAATGGAACATGCCGGTGTTCACCCCGGCCACGCGGCAGGCTTCGCGCACGCTCAGGCCGGTTATGCCGTTCTCCTGCAGCAGCTTCCTGCCGGCGGCTTTAAGTTTTAGGTCGGTACCTGACGGTGGTCTTGCCATACTGCCTCCATTGTTATACTACCGTATAATTATACATCCGTATAACTATTTTGTCAAGGCCCATGCCGGCGCCGCTTCAGGAGGCGTCTGCCTTTAATGCGGCCGTCTATTATGCTTAAATGTGGTTACTCGAGCCGGCGCATTGTTTTGAGAGAAGCTGAGGAATACCTGATGGGAACATTATTTTCTGACACCCTGGTGCGCTTGCGCAAAGAAGCCGGTTTCCAGACGGCTTACCGGTTCTATCACGACAACGGCGGCGGGCCCGTGCTTAAAATGTCGTACCGCAATTACCTCATGATGGAGCAGGGCACCAGCCTGCCCGTGATTAACAAACTTCAGAAACTTTACCCGGCCCTGCGCCTGCCGCAGACTACCCCCGCGGCCAGGGAGCTTATCGTGGCATGGCTCAGGACAATGGCCGGTGAAGAAGTGTACAAAGAGATCCTTGAACCGATAATCCCGGCGAAGACGGAAGCGGCCGGCCTTTCCCCGGTACACAAGGCGCTGCAGAGGACGCTGGCGGAAAATAAATATTTTCTGACGCCTGCCCAATTCCGCGCCATGCTGTGCAGCTTTGAAACGTACAAATGCAGCCTGACCATGGGCAACGACACCGGCGTCTGGTCCGTCGCGGAGATAGCCAAAGCGCTCCGGGTGAAAACGCCGGCGGCGGAAAAGTCCCTGAAGGAGCTGGCGAAAGCCAAACTGGTGAAGGAAGTAAAAAAAGGTTTTTATAAGTCCCGGGTGGCAGGCCAGATGGTGGGCTATCCCAATATGAGCGCCCTGGAGCCGGAACTGCGCGGGAAATTCACCGGATACCTTAAAAAACTGGAACAGACCGGTTCCTGCGAGTGGGCCAGCAAGGGCATCATCCGCGCGGACGCCCTGGCTTTGCGGGGCCTTTTCCCGCTGATAGGCGCGAACATCGAGGCCGCCCAGACCTACGCGGTCACTAAAAAGACCGAAAGATCGGCCTTCTTTTATGTGATAGGGAAAGTAGTAAGGCTGTGGGACTTCTAAGCTGCTGCGCTGAACCCACGCAGACCGTCCGCTGAATAATTTTCTGCCGTCTTTCCCATCCCTGCCCCTCCGGCCAAATCAAAACTGTCTCCGGGCTTTCCGGCCCGGCAACGTACTGTAGAGAAGCGCTGCTTCTTTAAAACCGCGTATCGATAGCCGGCGCCGACGTAAGGCGAACGGGCAATGCGTATGAGCACGAATACCGCGCCCGCGTGAGCACCCCGCCTCATGGAAGCGCAGCGGCGAACCGGTAGAATACACTTATACCCGGATAAGCCGGCACGGTCCTAACAGGAAAAAGCGGGCGGGCGGAGAATCACCCGCGGCACAGGACCGGCGGAAATTAACTTATAAGGAGTTTTAATGAAATCGATCGTAATGTTCCTTCTGGTTTCCATCTGTTTCCCCGCCTTTTCAGCCGCGGCCTGGCCCGCGCCGGTCACCGGCCGCCGGCTTGTCTGCGATTCAGTAGATTACAACGATAAGCTGCGGGTTTTCCTGGACTTCGACAAATCCGGCGCCAGCGGCGACCTGGAGGTGTTCCTGCAGGATATGTACCCGCCGCTGACTCTCGTAGGCGCGCCTTTCCGCGTCACCAGTAAGAGCGGCAAGGCCACCCTGCTTTCCGACCTGGACGGGGAGTTCAATTACCAGGCCAGGCTGGACCTGCCGGCCGATTATGCGCAGCGGGACTCGTTCCGCGCGGGGCTCACCGTTACAAGCTCGGACGGAGGTCCGCGGCGTTCGGAACTGGCCTGCAGGCTTAACAATTAGTTCCGGGCTCAGCAGCGGACAAAAGGTCGGTTAAGTTTCCCCGCCCCGCAAACCAGAGCCGGCTGTAGCTGCCGCGCTCCGGGGCGGGTTTCAGCGAACAACATGGAGATAAAAATGAAAAAGACAATAATCTTCGCCGCGGCGGCGCTTTGCTTCAATTCCGCTGCCGTGCGGGCGGCTGACCTGCAGGACCTGAGAGCGGCGGACCTGCCGGAAATTGACGTGAGTATTCCCGCGGGAGCCGGCCTTTTCCCGCTCCCTCTTCCCGCGCGGGTCAACACTTCGGAAGATACCCTGCCGCTGACCGCTATAGGGGGCACTTCCGAGCTGGTAGCCGCAAGCGATATTCTTATCCCGCCGAACCTCTACCAGATGTACATCCAGGACGGGGCGCTGGCGGTGACAGCGTACAGGACGAGCTCCTTCTGCAGATTTTCAGTGGTGGGCAGCCCTGCCAGGCGGGTGCTGAAAAAAGGGTCCAGGGTCAGGATACAGCGGGTTCCGCATACTGACGCCTACATAGAGGAACTGGACGTTATGATAACCCTGGACTTCCTGGAGTTCAACGACGCCAATTTTTACGCCCTGTATTGCGTGGGCGCAAATCCGGTCCCGAACGGGTCTTATTTCGGGGCTCCCAGGTTCATATCTTCGGTCACTATCGGCGAGATGAAGAGCCTGCTGAACGGCTTCTTTGAATTCAGAAGCGGCCCGGCGCGGATAAATTAACAGCGCCCGCGGCAATAAGAGCGCCCTGCCTTTTTTAACGGCCGGGTGTTCTCTTTTAAACCCGGGGAAATAGGGATAGGGGCGGCGGCAAGTGTGCCGCCGAGCCCCTCCCACACCACCGGACGTGCGGGTCCGCATCCGGCGGTTCAGAAAGCGGCGTTAACCTCCGCCAGCCGGGGAACACCAAGTGTCGCGAAGTAGTTGTTCGGCATTGCGACGTTAAGGGCCGAGGTCCCGGCCATCCTCCACCAGCGGCGCGGGCAGGCAGACACCGAGGCAGCGGCTTTAACTGAAACTCCCGCCGCACGCAGTTTCCGGTATATACCTCTCC
>JAPLKJ010000044.1 GCA_026388125.1 Elusimicrobiota bacterium | reverse complement strand
GCCGTTAGGCACACGCCCCTCAAACGTGCGTGTCTACCAGTTCCACCACCCGAGCTTAGATCAGAGTTTAGTATAAAGAGCTGTCGATATTTTACCAAAAAAAAGGGCGCCGCGCACGCAAGGCGCCCGCATAGTATTGTAAAATATAGGCGTGATATATCTGCTGGACCTGCTCATCGCCCTGGTGCTGATAGCGCTCAACGCCGCCTTCGTGCTGGTGGAATTCTCCCTCGTGAAGGTGCGCTTCACCCGGCTCGAGGAGCTCGCGGCCAAGGGCAACGCCGCGGCGAAGCTGGCCAAGAAGCAGGTGCAGCACATAGACGCCTATCTTTCCTCCATCCAGCTGGGGATCACCATGGCCAGCCTCGGCCTGGGCTGGATAGGCGAGCCCGCCCTGGCGAAGCTGATAGAGCCGCTGTTCCCCCTGCTCGGTTTCCCCATAACCCAGGCGCTGGCCTACACCATATCCTTCGCCATAGCATTCGCGCTGATCACCGCGCTGCACGTGATCCTGGGAGAGCAGGCCCCCAAGTACCTGGCCATCCTGATGCCGGAAAAAGTGGCGCTGATCTCGGCCATCCCGCTGGAGCTCTTCTACCGGATAACCTACCTGCCGATGCTCTTCATAAACAAAAGCGCGAATTTTTTCCTCGGCCTGCTGCGGCTGAAGCCCTCGGAAAGCGAAACGCTGCATTCCGACGAGGAACTGCGCATGATCCTGGGGCAGTCCCAGGAGCACGGCAAGCTTTCGCTGGGCCGCCTGATGATGTTCGAGCATCTCTTCGACTTCGGCAAGACCAAGGTGAAGGAGGTTATGACCCCCCGCGGGGCGATAACGTTCATAGACCCCGCGGCGCCCTGGGAAGAGACGCTGAAGCGGATCAAGGAAAAAAGATTTTCGCGCTACCCCCTGCTCCAGGCCGACGGGCGCATAACCGCCTACATCCACCTCAAGGACCTGGCGTACTCCTCAGCCCTGACAGCCGCCGACGGTAAGCCGGGGCCCGACCTCAACGCCGCAAAAAGGCCGCTGGCCGAGATACAGGAGGAGATCTCGGTGGAGCGCGCGCTGAGGGATTTCCAGGAGAAGCGCATACAGCTGGCGCTGGCGCGCGGCGCCAAAGGGGAAGTGACCGGCCTGCTCACCATGGAAGACATCATCGAGGAGCTTACCGGGGAAATACGCGACGAATTCGACCAGCCGCCCAAGCTGCTGCTGAGCTCGCTGCTGGTGCCGCACGCCTGCAGCCTGGACATCCGGGAGGCGGGCCGCTTCGAGGCCATCGAGGAGGTGCTCAACAGGCTGCACTCGGCCTCCCCCTCCTTCGACAGGGAAGAAGCCCTCAAGGCCATAGTAAAAAGGGAGACCAATTTCTCCACCGCGCTGGGCCACCAGACCGCCTTTCCCCACGCCCGCCTGGCCTCGCTGTCAAAACCGCTGCTGGCCATAGGCAAGAGCCGGGAAGGCATCTACTTCCCCTCCCCGGACAGCCAGCCGGTAAAGATAATTTTCCTGATCCTGACCCCGTTCAACGAACCCACCCTGCAGCTCAACATCCTTTCCCAGCTGTCCGGCCTTATCTCCAACGTGACGCTGCGCAAACGCCTGTTCTCGGCCAAGACCCCGGGAAACCTGATGGACATCATACATACCTTCGAGAACAAGGTGATGGAATAAGGGAGAGTCCGGCCCTGGCGCAAAAAAGAGCCTCGCGCTATGCGCGGGGCTCTTTTTTTACCTTACCTTTTACTGTTCCGGCTTATTTCTTTACGGGCGCCGGAGCGGCTTTAGCCGGAGCGGCCGCGGGCGCGGCGGGAACGGCGGGCGCGGCGGCGGCCGGCGGCTGGGCCGGCAGCGGGTACTGCTGCACCACCGAGTGGAAGCGGTTGCTGGAAGAGAACACCGTAAGCAGCAGGGAGGTGGCCGCGAACAGGGCGGCCGCGCCGGCGGTGAATTTCTTTATGAACGAAGTGCCGCTGGCGGCGTTGAACAGCGAATCGCCGCCGCCGCCGAACATCGACAGGGCCGACCCCTTGCTGGTCTGGAAGACCACGATGGAGATGATGATGACAAAGCCCAGCAGCACGTGCATAGTTATGATAAATGAGTACATTTTTCCTCCAACAGCTTGATTGACCGCTGAGCGGTTATTTCTGAGACAGCGCCACCAGTCCGGGCAGCTGCTTTCCTTCCACGAACTCAAGACTGGCGCCGCCGCCGGTCGAACAGTGTGAAATATTCTCGGGCTTCACCTTGGCCGTCTTCAGCACGGACAGCGTGTCGCCGCCGCCCAGGATGGTGGTGGCGCCGCTCTTGGTGGCCTGCGCCATGGCGTTGGCCACGGTGATGCTGCCGGAAGCGAACTCCGGCGTTTCGAAGATGCCCACGGGCCCGTTCCAGAAGATGGTCTTCGAAGCTTTTATCTTGTCCGCGAAAAGCAGCTCGGTGCGGGGGCCTATATCCACGCCGATCCAGCCGTCGGGGACGGCCATGGCCTGGGTGATCTCCACCTTGGCGCCGGGCTCTATCTTCTGCACGATGCGGTGGTCGGCGGGCAGCAGCATCTCCACGTTGTTGCGGTGCGCCTTCAGGATGATGTTCTTCGCCTCTTCCACCTTGTCGGCCTCCAGCAGCGAGTTGCCGATATTGGTGTTCTGCGCCGCCAGGAAAGTGTACGCCATGCCGCCGCCGATGATCAGCGTATCCACTTTTTCCAGCAGGCTGTAAAGCACGCTTATTTTGTCCGTGACCTTGGCGCCGCCGATGATGGCCAGGAAAGGCCGGGCGCTTCCTGCACGAAGAACTCGCCGTGTTTGGCCAGGAGCTTCGCGAAAGCTTCGTCGTTGGCCTCCTCCTCGGGGTGGTAGCGCAGGTTCTCGAGCAGCACTATCTCGCCTTTCTTGGCCGCGGCCACCACTTTGTCGGCGGCGGGCCCCACGCAGTCAGGCGCGAAATGCACCTTTACGCCGGCCAGTTTCTCCAGGTGCTCGGCCACGGGCTTCAAAGTATATTTGGGGTCCGGTTTTCCCTTGGGCCTGCCCAGGTGCGCCATCAGCACCACTTTGCAGTTGCCGGCCAGCAGCAGTTTTATGGTCTTAAGGGTCTCGCGGATGCGGGTATCGTCCTTCACCACGCCGTCCTTCAGGGGGACATTGTAGTCCACGCGCACCAGCACGTTCTTATCCTTCAAATGGGCGTCCTGCACTTTGGCCAGCCTGAGAACAGTTTTATTTTCCGTGGTCATTTTTTTACACCTCTAAATTTTAAAGGCCTTGCCCGGGCCGGCCGCCCGGCCCGGGTCGGGCCCTGCTTATTTCCTCAGCAGACCCTGCACTATCGCTTTCAGGGCGGGCTTGCGCTCTTTCAGCGTATACGTAACGCGCACCGACGGCTTGTTGAAGTTAAGGTGCTTCGCCAGGTCGATCGGCGTGCCCACGATAACGACGTCCGCGGGGATCGCGTTGATGGTCTTCTTCAGCTCCGCCATCTGGGCGTCGCCGTAACCCATCGCCGGCAAGATGTCGGTGATCTGGCTGAAGTTCTCGTACACTTTCTTTATGGTGCCGATGGCGTACGGGCGGGGGTCCACGATCTTGGCGGCCTTGTACTTCTTCGCGGCCACGTGGCCGGCGCCGAAGTGCATCTCGCCGTGGGTCAGGGTGGGGCCGTCCTCTACCACCAGCACCTTTTTCCCCTTCACGCTGCCGTCTATGGTGACGGGGCTTTCCGCCTCGATGATCACGGCCTTCGGGTTCATTTTCTTAATATTCGCCTTAACCGCCTCGACGGAGTCCGGCGTGGCGGTGTCCACTTTATTGATAACCACCACGTCCGCCATGCGCAGGTTGATGGCGCCGGGGTGGTAGGTGGCTTCATTGCCGGCCCGCAGGGGGTCCGTCACCACAATGTGCAGGTCGGGCTTGTAGAAGGACAGATCGTTGTTACCGCCGTCCCACATGATAACATCGGCCTCTTTTTCGGCCTGCTCGAGTATTTTGCCGTAATCCACGCCGGAGTACACGATGTGTCCCGCCGCTATGTGGGGCTCGTA
Organism: Elusimicrobiota bacterium; assembly: GCA_026388125.1. Lineage (GTDB taxonomy): Bacteria > Elusimicrobiota > Elusimicrobia > Elusimicrobiales > UBA9959 > UBA9959. The sequence continues at coordinate 1,676 of JAPLKJ010000044.1, read as the reverse complement.
CTCTTCCATCTCCTCGATGGTGCACTTGTGCTTTTTAAGGTCCTCAAGGGTGGCGAAGCGCTGCCAGGTCTGGGCCACCAGGTCGCCGTAGGGCATGGGATGGCGTATAGCCACCACTTTCTTGCCCATGCCTTTCAGCATAGAAGCTATGAAGCGCGTGGTCTGGCTCTTGCCGCAGCCGGTGCGCACGGCGCAGACGGCTATCACTGGCTTCTTCGTGGTAGGCGGTGAACGCCACCACTTCGCAATCCGCATTGTCGCGGTAATAAACATTGAAGTTATGGAAGTCGCGGCCGGCGGCTCCCATTATCAGCACTCTTTTCTTAGCCATGTTGCTCTCCTGATCACGAACACGAACACGCCGGGCGTCTTAGGGTCCGCGCCTTGGCGCGACCCGACCCCCAGGCAAATCTTTAAAGGCCTTTCTGGATCATCAGTAGCGCCAGGTCCACGACGCGGTTGGAATAACCCCACTCGTTGTCGTACCAGGCGAGGATCTTCACCATGTTGCCGCCGATAACGCGGGTGTTCTTGGCGTCCACGGTGGAGCTGAGAGGGCAATGGTTGAAGTCGATGCTCACAAGCGGCGCTTCTTCGTAACCCATTATGCCTTTCATCGGGCCCTCGGCGGCGGCCTTTATAGCGGCGTTTATTTCCTCGGCGGTGGCCGGCTTGTTGAGGGTCGCGGTCAGGTCGACGATGGAAACGTTCGGGGTGGGCACGCGTATCGCGAAGCCGTCCAGCTTCCCCTTCAGCTCCGGCATTACCAGCGCTATCGCCTTGGCGGCGCCGGTGGAGGTCGGGATCAGGGACACGGCGGCGGCGCGGGCGCGGCGCAGGTCCGAATGGGCCATGTCGTGGATCTTCTGGTCGTTGGTGTAGGCGTGTATGGTGGTCATCAGGCCTTTCTCGATGCCCCATTTGTCGCTGATAACCTTTGTGAACGGCGCCAGGCAGTTGGTGGTGCAGGAAGCGTTGGAGACCACGTTGTGGTTCTTGGCGTCATATTTATTATCGTTGACACCCATCACTATAGTGATATCCTCGCCTTCGGCCGGGGCCGAGATGATGACTTTCTTCGCGCCGCCCTTGGTGATGTGGTTCTCGGCGCCCTCAACGGTCTTGCCCTTCTTGTTCACGCCGTCCTTCTTTATCGTAAAAAGGCCGGTGGATTCCACCACTATCTCCACGCCCAGGCTCTTCCACGGTATGGCGGCCGGGGACTTCTCCTTAAAAACCTTTATTTTCTTACCGTCCACTGAGATCTCGTCGTCAGCGCTGGCTTTCACGTCGCCTTCCAGGCGGCCATGCACCGAGTCGTACTTCAAAAGGTGCGCGTTGGTCTTCGAGTCGGTGAGGTCGTTGATAGCCACCAGCTCAAGTTTCCCGTCGGTCCGCGCCAGTATCGCGCGCGCAACCAGTCTGCCGATGCGTCCGAAACCGTTAATGCCAATTTTAGTCGCCATAGTATATTTATCCTCCGTAAAATAATTCGGCAAATCTCCACTAAAAACGCACAGCGCGTTGTTATTGCCGCGAAGCGCAGATTAATTATAACAAATTAGCCGCCGCGTGGTCCGTTTGCCTTTCCGCACAGCCTCGTTACAACCCCTTTGTGTCTTTAAGGTATAATAATAAGCGCACAAAGCGAATAAAAAGCGGATTATGAATGTTTT
>JAPLKJ010000051.1 GCA_026388125.1 Elusimicrobiota bacterium | reverse complement strand
GTCATCAGCGGTAACGTCGTGAAGGGCACCATCACCTTTACCGGTCCCGCCCCCTTCGAGGGGATGACCGTGTATGTTGATAACAACCATGGCTACTTCGAATCCTATCGCGTGCGGCCCATGCAGTCCTCGATCCCCGTGATAATGTCTTCCCCCATGGTTTCTTCCACCCAGACCTTAATCTATACGGCACAACTGCGCGTGACGAACAAGCTAGAAAAACCAGTGGAGATCGATCCAGCCTCGGCCGTGGAAAATATTTCGCTCGCCCAGACTACGGTGAGTTCCTGCTCTGCCGACCTGGTTTGGGGCACGGTCAGTCTCGATGGCTGGCTGGGAAGCAGCAGCCCATCCGTCCAGGTTACCTTGACCAGCGATCATCCTGAGTTGGTCTCATTCGAGCGCCAGCCCGCTGATGGAGGTGGCCCGATTGACCCTTTCTTCATCGGCCAACTCCACAGAGACGGCTACTTCTGTGTGCGCTGCAGACCGGCGACTGATGACACCGTGGTCGTCATCACCGCCACGGCGGGCGGGGTCAGCCGATCCTGTGGCCTCTTGATTGAGGCGGCAGGCCTTCAGGGTTTTTCCGTCTTCCCGAACCTGGCGGTGGCAGGCACTCAGCCAGGCCTTTCTATCCAGATGTGTACCGCGGTGAACGTGACGATTGCCCTTTCCAGCAGTGATCCAAACGTGGCCTCGGTTCCCCCCACCGTGAGGTTCTCAACCAACGGGTGGTTCAACAATTGGTCTGTCCGGCTCCATCCTGTGGACCGGCCTACCACCGTGACGCTCTTTGCCAGCTACAAGGACAAAATCAAAACCACCCAGCTTACCGTCGTTCCTCCTTTGCCGCCGGCCTACTCCGTGCAGGAGTTTCTCGTCGGGCGGATAGGCTCCGCGGAAGCGCGGCTGTCCGCCGCCGAAGCGGCCGTAAACGAACTGACGGCGCGCGCAGCGATGCACGAAAGGCTGAGCGAAAGCGATATCGCCGCCGCGCGCGAGCGCCTGGCGCGCCTGGAAAAAACATCCGTCACGCCGGAGTACGTGGATAAAAGGACCGCGGCCCTCGAGGCCGACGCGGGCAGGATCCGTACGCTGGAGGGGCAGCTGGCGGAGGCAGATAAAAGAATAGAAAAACTGGAAGCGGCCGCCCAGGCGCTGCTGGCGGAGCAGGCCCGCGCGGCCGAAAACGAAAAAGATTCAGGCGCGGCGCTGGAAGAATTGCGGGCCCAGTTCGCCAGCATGTCCGTGCTGTTCAACCATCTGCGCGGCTCCGGGCTGGCCCGTTGAGCCCGTGCGGCTGGCATTCTTCAGGATATAATTAATATTATATATATAGCGGGGGCGGGCGGGAGCCCCCGGAGGCCCCGCTCCGGCGCGGCGGCGGCCAGGGAAAAAGCCGCGCGGCGCGGGCCCGGCGCGGGCCGCGGCGGCGCGCAAATACGGCGCCTGAAATAAATATAAAATTAATGTTTGACACGCGCTGAAAATTTGCTATACTAAAAGTGTTGTCGCAGCTGAAGACCCGCAAGGGCCGCAAAACTGGAACAACCTTGAGCTCTCTAAAAGTAAAAACATCAGCGAAATAAAACTGGAAGTTTTTAAAAAATAAAAGTTTTAAAAACGGTTTCTCCGACGAGAAAAATAACAGTTGACAAGGTTTGAGGTTTTGTGATAAGATTTACTTACGGTCGCGAACACAATCCGCGGCGGTAACAAATGACCTGCACCAGTGGAGTGGACTCCACAAAACTGGATAAGGTTTGCTCTCTAAAAAATTATGTATGAATGGGCACCCTGAACGTGGAAGTCAGGCGAGCCTGGAAGAGGATGGAAGCAATTCTGTCTGAACTTTCAGAGGAACCTGCGGACCATGTTAATGGTGTAATAAACACGAAAGCAATTACCTAATGGTGTGATAACTAAGTTGGTTATAACAATAGTAATAGAGCTAATAAGAACGCTCCGTAAATGCTAATCGTTAATAGTCGGCAGCAATGCCAATTATTAGCTTTTATGGATTTTTTGAGAGTTTGATCCTGGCTCAGAGTTAACGCTGGCGGCGTGCCTAACACATGCAAGTCGAGCGAAGTGTACCAGAGTATCGGGCACTTAGCGGCAGACGGGTGAGTAACACGTAAACTATCTGCCCTCGAATGGGAGACAACCTGGCGAAAGTCGGGCTAATACCCCATACAATCCTCTCGGAGCATTCCGAGGGGATGAAAGGCCCGCAAGGGTCGTTCGAGGAGGAGTTTGCGGCCTATCAGCTAGTTGGCGGTGTAACGGACCACCAAGGCTATGACGGGTAGCCGATCTAAAAGGATGACCGGCCACAAGGGCACTGAGACACGGGCCCTACTCCTACGGGAGGCAGCAGTGGGGAATTTTGGACAATGGACGAAAGTCTGATCCAGCGACGCCGCGTGAAGGACGAAGGTTTTCGGATCGTAAACTTCTTTTGCAGGGGACGAATGCGCGCAAGCGTTTGACGGTACTCTGCGAATAAGCCACGGCTAACTACGTGCCAGCAGCCGCGGTAATACGTAGGTGGCGAGCGTTACTCGGAATTACTAGGCGTAAAGCGTGTGTAGGCGGGAGCTTAAGTCTGCTGTTAAATCTCATAGCTCAACTA
>JAPLKJ010000298.1 GCA_026388125.1 Elusimicrobiota bacterium | reverse complement strand
TCAGCCTCAAAAGCCAAGAGGCCGAGACCGGGAAACCGGACTCGACCTCTGAAGACTTCCGAACCGCCGGATGCGGACCCGCACGTCCGGTGGTGTGGGAGGGGACGGCAGTCCCTATTGACTGCCGCCCCTATCCCGATCCTGGCTGAAGATCTACTTAACCACCGGGTAGCCGGCGGCCGTCCAGGCGGTTATGCCGCCTTCTATGTCGTGCGCCTGGGTAAAGCCCAGCTGCTGCATGGTTTCCAGCGCCTTGCCGCTCCTGCGGCCGGTGCGGCAGTAGATCAGGTATTTAGCGCTTTTATCCAGCTTGCCCAGCTTCTCGGCGAAGTCCGGGGCGTAAAAATCAATTACTGTCGAATCCTTGAGATGCCCCTGGGCGTATTCGTCCGGCGTGCGGATATCCAGCAGCACGGGCTTTTCCTGTTCAAGGTAGTTCAGCGCCTGGGCCGGCGGCACGTGGAGGGGAAGGTTCTCCGCCCGGGAGAGTTCCCGCGGCGCGGCCGGCTTCAGGTTCCTGCGCAGTGTGTCCATATCAGTTTTGAATTTGCCGTTCTGCTTCAGCGCTTTGTAGATAGCGTCGCCCAGGTCTTTTCCGGCCGCTATGTCCGAAGGATGGTGCACGCCGCCTATCACGCGGTTCAGCGCGCCCTGGTAGGCGTAGCTCATGAACATACCCGAGTCGGCCGGGACCAGGTCAGAAAGTATAAGCCCGAATACGCGGGCGGTAGTGGCGTGGCCGCTGGGGTAGGAGTAGCCGCTCTCCCTGCCCAGGCAGGGCATAATGGCGGAGTCGCGCAGGAAAGGCCTGGGGCGCTTGTACTTCTCCTTCTGCACGTACACAATGGAGCCGGCGTCGGTCCTTACTTTATCGAATATCTTTTCTACTTCGGCGGGCGCCGGGTTCCCGAAAGGGCTCACCTCGCCGAAAAATTCGTCGTAGGTGGCGTTCGCCTGCGCGTTCGCTGCCGCGCACTGTGCTTCGGTGCGCTCCGCCTGCCAGCGCCTGACCGCGGCCAGGTCTTCGTTGTCGACTGCGGAACCGGCGGCGGGGGCAGGCTGGAACTGCGACAGGTCCACCTGCCAGGGGGACAGGTAATATATTTTGTCGGCCGGCTTGTTAAAAATGTCGGCCGGAGCGGCTATTGCCGTAGGGAAGGCAGGACCGGCTTCGGAGAGCGTAACGGGCGGCACCGCGGGAGGGGCGTTAAGCCCGAGCTGGCCGAGGGCTGTCGCGGCGGCCAGGCCGGCCGGAATGGCCGCGGCCAGAGAGAGCAGGAAGGTCGCGGAGACGAGCCCGCGGCTTATAGTGGTCTTATTTTTCATATATATTGTCCGGTGCTGCGCTTTAACTTGCAATTTATTCCGGGCTGGCATTGATCCCGGTCAATAACTATAGACAATATACCAAATTCCCGCGCGCCGGAGGCGGCTCAGCAATGCTCAGTAATGCTTCGCTCTTACATTAACAGGTGCGCGGCGGGGCAAAATTGTATAATTTACGGTAATTATCACAATGAACAAAGGACAGTGTCTCCCCATGCAAAGCAACCAGATACGTAAAAGTTTTTTGGATTTTTTCGCTAAGAACGGGCACCCCGTTGTTAAATCCAGCCCGCTGATACCGGAGGGCGACCCCACGCTGCTGTTCACCTCGGCGGGCATGGTGCAGTTCAAGCCTTATTACCTCGGCCTCAAGACCGACCTGAAGCGCGCGGTTTCCTGCCAGAAAAGCTTCCGCACCACGGACATAGACAATGTAGGCAAGACTATCCGCCACCTGACCTTCTTCGAGATGCTCGGGAATTTTTCTTTCGGCGACTATTTCAAGAAAGAATCGCTGGTGTGGGGCTGGGAGTTCTTCATAAAAGAAATGGGCCTGCCGGCCGACCGGCTGTACCCGTCCATCTACGGCGGCGGCGTGGCCCCGCGCGACGAGGAAGCCCGCGCCATCTGGGAGAAGATCCTGCCCAAAAAACTGCATTCCCATATCCTGGAGCTGGGCGACAAGGATAATTTCTGGGCGATGGGCGACACGGGCCCGTCGGGCCCCTGCTCCGAGGTTTACTGGGACCGCGGCGCGCAGTACGACCACCCCGGCTGCGCCGGCCCCGGCGCCTGCTCCTGCGACCGCTACATCGAGATCTGGAACCATGTTTTCACGCAGTTCGATAAGCAGGCGGACGGCACCTTCAAGCCGCTGCCCCGCAAGAACATAGACACCGGCATGGGCCTGGAGCGCCTTACCTTCGTGGTGGAAGGCAAGGAATCCCCTTTCGAGACCTCGCTGTTCTACCCCATCATCGAGGCGGCCTCCGGCCTGCTCAAGACCGATTACCGGGCCTCCGATGAATCCGTATCCGCCTTCCGCATAATCAGCGAGCACCTGCGCGCGGCCACTTTCCTGATCTCCGAGGGCGTGATCCCATCCAACGAAGGCCGCGGCTACGTGCTGCGCCGCCTGATACGCCGCGCCAGCCGCTACGGCCGCATAATGGGCGCCAAAGACCCCTTCCTGCATAAGCTCACCCCCGCTGTGTTCGGTATTTTCAACGGCGTGTACCCAGAGGTTGAGGCCGCCGCCCGGCAGATAGGCGAAACGCTGCGCTTCGAGGAGCAGGGCTTTATCGAGACCCTCGGGACCGGCGAGAAGTTCCTGTCCGACCTGCTGGCCAAATATCCGGCCGGCATTCCCGGCAAAGAGGCGTTCAGCCTGTACGAGACCTACGGCTTCCCGCTGGAGCTTACCCGCGAGCTGGCGCTTAAAAAAGGCGTGCCCGTGGACGAGAAAGGCTTCGACGAGGCCCGCCGGGCCGCGCAGGACACGGCCAAGGCCGGCTGGAAGGACTCCGGCGAGAAAAGCACTTTCATGTTCCAGACCGCGGAGGAGAAGCTTCCGGCCACTGTTTTTACCGGGTATGAATCCATAGAAGGCGAGGCGAGCATAATCGCCCTGCTGGATCCCTCCGGTAAGCCGGCGGAAAGCCTGGCCGCGGATTCGCAAGGCTACGCCGTGCTGGACTCCACTCCTTTCTACGCGCAGTCCGGCGGGCAGGAGGGGGACACCGGCTCGCTCTTTTTCGGCGGCAAATTGGCCGCTTCCGTTACCGACACGCAGAAGCCGGTGGAGAAGGTCTATTTCCACGCCGTGCGCGTGCAGGCGCCGCTGAAAGTGGGAATGCGGGTTTCCGCGCGCGTCTCGGGCGACAGGTACCGCACTTCCTGCAACCATACGGCCACGCACGTTATAAACGCCGCCCTTAAACAGGTTTTCGGCGAAACCACCCGCCAGGCGGGCTCAGAGGTTGACCCCGTCAGGTTCCGTTTCGATTATACCGTAGCCAAGGCCCCGACAAAAGAAGAGCTGGCGCGCATAGAAGAGATCTCTAATTCTGCGGTGCGCGAGGATTACCGCGTGTCCAAGGCCGAGCGGCCGCTGGCCGACGCGGCCAAGTTCGGCGCCACCACGCTGCTGGGAGAGCACTACAAGGACCCGGCGCGGTTCGTGCTTATAAACCGCGGCGGCTTCGACGCGGCCAGGGACCGCTACAGCCTGGAGCTGTGCGGCGGCACGCACATAGACCGTACCGGCGAGCTGCTGGTGATAAAGATACTCAAAGAATCCTCCGTGGCGCGCGGCGTGCGCCGCATAGAAGGCGTGGCGGGGCCCGCCGCGGTGGCGTACCTGTCGGGGTTGGCCAAAGTGGCCGAAACCCTTTCCGCCCGGCTTTCAGTGCCGCCGCTGGAACTGCCCGTGCGCGTGGAACAGCTCCTGCAGAGCATAAAAGAACTGAAGTCCGGCAAGGCGAAGGCCCTGCCGGCCGCCTCCGTAAAGGAAGGCAGGCGAGTGCTGGCCGAGGGCATAGACGGCTCCGGCTCGAGCTTCGTGCTTTACGACGCCGGCACGATGGAGATGAAGGAGCTGCGCGGGCTTTCCGACGAGATAAAGAAAGACCTCAAGTCCTCGCTGCTGTTCATCTACTCCAAGGCGGAGAATAAGTTCTCTTTCATCATCACTCATACCGGCGACGTAATTCCCGCCGATATCCCGGCTTTCGAGAAGCAGCTGGTGGAGCTGGCGAAAAAACATATATAGCGGACGGCCTTTAGTTAAATATAATGTAGCATAGGGTTCCCGGCCGGCGCCGCGAACGTTCTCTTTAAGCGCCCGTGGTGAAATGGATATCACAGGAGCCTCCGAAGCTTCTAGTGCAGGTTCGATTCCTGCCGGGCGCACCAAAGTTTTAATGAATTTCGAAGAAGAGATCTCCCTCCTTATCAAATCGCGCTACCCGCTGGTGCTGGTGGATACCATCGACGAAGAATACGTGCTGAACCAGCTTTACGGCGTGGCGGAAAGCCGCGCCTTCACTTTCTATTCCTGGTCGCTTACCAAAGGCCTGCGCATAGGCACGAACGAGAATTCTTTTTACAGAACTACCGACGCGGCGGCCATGCTGCGCATAGCCAACGACCTTCTGAAAGAGCAGCACAACGCCCTCTTCGCCTTCTGCGATTTCGACCGTTTCCTGGGCGATGCCGCTGTCTCCAGGCTCTTCAAGGACCTGCTCAACGCAGTGAAGGACACCCCCTCCACCGTAGTGCTGTACGGCGCGGAATGCAAACTGCCGCCGGACATAGCCCCGCTGGCCGCGCGCATCTCGGGCGGCTACCCTGACGAAATGCAGATAATGGCGGAGCTGAACCGGGTCGTGGCGGAATTCCGGCAGACCGCGGTGCACCTGCAGGTGGATATGCCTCCGGAAACCCTGCGCCGGGCGGTTAAAACGCTCAAAGGGCTTTCGCTGCAGCAGGTGCGCAGCGCCCTGAACATCTGCATGCAGAAGGACGGCCGCTTCGACGCCGCCGACCTTACAGAGATAGAAAAATTCAAGAAAGAGGCGTTCGACCGCGACGGCATCCTCGAATATTTCGGTTCCGAGCAGAAGAGCGCCATCGCCGGCTTCGAGAGCATGAAGCGCTGGATAAACGACCGCAGGAACGCTTTCTTCAGCGACGGCCCGCTGCCGCCGCCCAAAGGCCTGCTGCTGCTGGGCGTGCAGGGGTGCGGCAAGTCGCTGGCCGCCAAAGTGATAGCCGGCGCGCTGGGCATACCGCTGTACCGGCTTGACCTGAACCGGCTTTATTCCAAGTACATTGGCGAGACCGAGGAGAATCTTCGCAAGGCTCTGGCCACCGTGGAGCGTCTGGCCCCGGTCTGCCTGTGGATAGACGAGATAGAAAAGATCTTCGCCGCCTCTTCCGGCGACATAGACGGCGGGGTTTCCAAGCGCGTGCTGGGCACCATGCTCACCTGGATGCAGGAACGCAAGGACCGCTCGTTCATTGCCGCCACCTCCAACGACATCAACAGCCTGCCGCCCGAGCTGCTGCGCAAAGGCCGCTTCGACGAGATCTTCTTCGCCGACCTGCCCGACGCGGCGGCGCGCGAAGAAATACTGAAAATACACCTGGCCAAGCGCGGCCTGGATCCGGCCCAGTACGACGTGCCCGGCCTGGCCGCGGCCTGCGAAGGCTTCAGCGGCGCCGAAATAGAGCAGGCCGTGCTGTCCGCCCTGTACAGCGCCTCCGGCTCAGGCGAGAAGATAGCTTCGAAGCACGTGCTGGAGCAGCTTAAGCTCACCCGCCCGCTTTCCGTAATAAAGGCCGAGGACATAGATTCCCTGCGCAACTGGGCCAAAGAGCGCAATATTCTCACCGTTTAATACCAACAATGAAGACTATCCTTGTTACCGGCCCTACGGGTTATATAGGCGGGCGGCTTATACCGCGGCTGCTCTCCAAGGGGTTCCGTGTGCGGGTGCTGGCCCGCCAGCCCAAGGACCTGGAAGGCCGGGCGTGGTCAGGCTCCGTGCAGGTTTTCAAGGGCGACGTGTTCCTGAACCAGGGGCTTAAAGAGGCCCTGGCCGGCGCGGATGCCGCCTACTACCTCATCCATTCGATGGCGGATACCGAGAATTTCGAGGCTACCGAAGAGACCTCCGTCCGCAACTTCGCCGCGGCGGCTAAAGCGGCCGGAGTTAAAAAAGTAATCTACCTGGGCGGACTGGGGGGCGACTCCGCCGCGCTCTCCCATCACCTGCGCTCCCGCCACCGCATGGGCGAGCTGCTGCGCGCGGCCGGCCTGAACGTGACCGAGTTCCGTGCCGCCATCATCGTGGGTTCCGGCAGCGTCTCCTTCGAGATCATCCGCTACCTGGCGGAGCGCCTGCCGCTCATCCCCTGCTTCCGCTTCCTGGCCAGTACCCTCTGCCAGCCGGTGGCCATACGCGACGTGCTGTTCTACCTTACCGCCGCGCTGGACAACCCGGCTTCGGACGGGAAGATAATAGACATAGGCGGTCTCGGCGTTTACACTTACCGCGAGCTTATGACCATTTACGCCGAAACCCGCGGCCTCCGGCGCGGCTTTTTTTACTGCCTCCTATGGTCGCCGGACCTGGCCGCCAAACTGGTGGGGCTGCTTACCCCGGTGCCCGCAGTGCTGGCCAAGCCCCTGATGGAGAGCCTGCGCAACAACGTGGTCTGCACCAACGGCCTGGCCCGCGAACTGTTCCCCGAGATAGAGCCGCTGGATTACCGCACCGCGGTGCAGTACGCGCTGATGCGCGTCAACGAGAACAACGTGGAGACGTCCTGGACCACCGCTTATGAGCCGCACTACGCCAGGCCCTTCTCGTTCATAGACACCGAGGGCCTGATACTGCAGGACCATTGCATCACCGTGCCGGCTACGGCGGAGAACGTATTCAAAGTGTTCGCCGGGATCGGCGGGGAGCGCGGCTGGTTCTACGCGCAGTGGCTGTGGAGCCTGAAAGCGCTGCAGGACCGCCTGATAGGCGGCGTGGGCATGCGGCTGGGCCGCCGCCACCCCGATCTTATCTGCCAGGGCGAGGCGCTGGATTTCTGGCGCGTAGAGCGCGTGGTAGTGAACACCATGCTGCTGCTGCGCGCCGAGATGAAGCTGCCCGGCAAAGGCTGGCTGCAGTTCGAGACCCGCCCGCAGGGTCCGGCTTCCTCCCTGCTGCGCGTCACCGCTTATTTCGAGCCGCGCGGGCTGCTGGGCAACCTCTACTGGCACATGCTGTACCCGGTACACACTTTTATTTTCCGCGGACTTACCGCTGAAATAAGCCGCCGCGCGCAGGCGCTGACGCGGCCGGCCGGTTAAGCGCGGCCGGAACCTGCCCGCAGTAAAGAAGTAAGTTTAATAAAAACAGGTGTTTCAACCCGACAGTACCCTGGCAGGTGTAGCCGAAAGCGGAAATGGCATAGTCATGCAAGGCTCACGATAACCGGCCTTATGTTTACTACAGATCACATTTGCGGAAACTTGCCGTGCCTTACAGGTTTGTTGATCTCGTCGGGCTCGGATCGCTTTGAAGCAGGCCTTTTTTCATGTTACTATTGCGATGGCAAGGTCCACGGCAATCCGGTGGTTTACAGGAACAGCGAGACTGCTTCGCCTTTGGCTCGCATAGTAAATTAAAGTGATCCGGATCATCTATGGACCTCGGTTTTATTAACTTGGCATTGGTGGCGGGCCTGGCGGTCATTATGGAAATAATTGACTCCGGGCTGGGCATGATGTACGGGACCCTTTTGAGCCCCATGCTTGTACTCATGGGCTATAACCCAAAGCTGGTAGTTCCAGCCATCCTGATATCGCAAGCGGCAGGCGGAGCTACCGGTTCAATAGGACACCACCTGAGAAAGAACAGCGATTTCAGCGGGCTGACAAAGGACATGAAAATAAGCCTGGCGATAATAATACCCGGGATAGCCGCCTGCATACTGGGCGCCTATATCGGCCAGATAATTCCCCGGTTTTACATGAAGCTTTACATAGGCGTATTGGTGGTGATAATGGGGTGGTTGTGCCTCAGGCCTATATACTATGACTTCACCTGGAAAAGAATGTGGGGGGTAGGATTATTGTCCGGCTTTAACAAGGCTTTAAGTGGAGGAGGCTTCGGCCCCATTACCTCAACGGGGAAGATACTGAGCGGCGTGGACCCGAAAGTTTCGGTAGGAACCACCACCCTGGCAGAGGTCCCTATTTGTATCGTCTCTTTTATTACCTGGCTGATACTGGGCGAAAAAATAAGCTGGGCTTTCCCTGCTGCTTTGTGTATAGGTTCCCTGATAGGGGGCTATATAGGGCCCATCCTGACCGCCAGAATGGATACCTCCAAACTAAGAGCGATAGTCGGATTATTGGCGGTTCTTAGCGGCGTCTGGTTGTTGGTCGACCTCTTCCTTGGTCTGGGAATGGGGCAATAAATTTATGAATTCCATAAAAATGCGTAAAGTCTCCCGGTAACTTCGGTTGGCATTTGTGAAATAGCGGATTTGCTCCGGAGCTGAAAAAATAATGCAAAGCTACAGACTGACCAATCTTGATTTGCTGGAAGCCGAAAGCATTCAGATCCTTCGTGAGGTCGCCGCGTCGTTTGAACGGCCCGTGATGCTCTATTCGGTGGGGAAGGACTCATCGGTGATGGTCAGGCTGGCCCAGAAAGCTTTTCATCCGGGCAAGCTCCCCTTCCCGCTCCTTCATGTGGATACCACCATGAAATTTAAGGAGATGTACGCGTTCCGCGATGGATTTATTAAAGATATAGGGGCGGAGCTTCGGACCTACGCGTTCCACGAGGCTCTTGAAAGCGGAACTACGCCCTGGGCGCTGGGCACCGTAAAGTGCTGCGCGCTTTTAAAAACCAGGGCGCTGCTCAACGCGTTAAAAGAGGGAAGCTATGACGCCGCGTTCGGGGGAGCCCGGCGTGACGAGGAGAAATCGCGGGCCAAGGAACGGATCTTCTCCTTTCGGGATGAACTCGGGCAGTGGGACCCCAAAAGCCAGCGCCCCGAGTTGTGGGGAATTTATAATACGCTGATCAACAAAGGGGAAAGCCTCCGGGTTTTCCCGCTCTCGAATTGGACCGAACTGGATGTGTGGCAATATATTCACCAGGAGAAGATACCTGTAGTCCCGATGTATTTCGCCGCATTGCGCGAAATGATAGTCCGGGAAGGTCAGCTTATCCCGCTTGACGGCCCTATCCCGTTAAAAAAAGGCGAGAAACCGGAAAAGATAATGTGCCGCTTCCGGACGCTTGGCTGTTATCCCTGTACGGGGGCGGTGCGGTCGACAGCCGCTACGGTCCCGGAGATCATTGAAGAGATCATGACGGTAAAGAACTCCGAGAGGATAACCCGCCTGATAGATCACGACCAGGATTCCTCGATGGAGCAGAAAAAGAAAGAAGGGTATTTTTAAATGGGAACTGTTAATTCAGGGCCGGAAACGATATTAAAGCGGAGCCGGGAAGCGGACCTCCTTCGCGTTTCCACCGCCGGAAGCGTGGACGATGGTAAATCCACCCTGATCGGGCGCCTTCTCTACGAGGCGAACGGCATTTACGAGGACCAGCTGGCAGCTGTCCGAAAAGATTCCGCGCGGTTCAAGCGCGAGGTGTTGGATCTGTCGCTTGTGATGGACGGGCTGAAGGCCGAGCGTGAGCAGGGGATCACCATTGATGTGGCTTACCGTTACTTTTCAACCCCCCAAAGGCACTTCATTATCGCGGATACGCCGGGGCATGAACAATACACCCGCAACATGGCGACGGGAGCCTCCACTTCCGATCTTGCGATCATATTGATCGATGCCCGGCAAGGTGTTTTAATCCAGTCCAGGCGCCATGCTTTTATTGCCTCCCTGCTTGGCATCAGGCACCTGGTGATCGCCGTCAACAAGATGGACCTGGTGGATTATTCCGAGGATGTTTTCCGCCAAATTGTGCGGGACTTCGATAATTTCTCCGAAAAACTCCAGGCGCCCGACCTCGTCTATATTCCTGTCAGCGCCCTGAAAGGCGACAATGTCGTGGCGAAAAGCGATCGGATGCCGTGGTATAAGGGCCCGCCGCTTTTAAACCATCTTGAGAATGTGCGCATCCTGAGCGACCGGAATTTAATAGACCTGCGCTTCCCGGTTCAATATGTCCTCCGGCCCAATATGGATTTTCGCGGCTATTCGGGGCGTCTCGCTTCCGGCGTGATCCGCAGGGGAGACGAGATCCTTGTGCTGCCATCCCGGAGAAAAACGCGGGTTCGCTCTATTGCCGGGTACGAAGGGGAACTGCCTTACGCATTCGCGCCGCAGTCCATCACCGTCACGCTGGAAGACGAGGTGGATATCACGCGGGGCGATATGCTGGTGCACTCCGCCAATCTGCCGCAGATACGCCGTGAGATAGAGGCTATCCTTGTTTGGATGGACCAGGCGCCGCTGGTTCCGGGAAAGGTTTACTACATAAAGCATACGACACAGCTTTTTAAGTGTTCGGTCACCCATCTCCAGTTTCGGATCGATCCGGCTTCTTTGAGCCGTCGGGACGCAACTGCCCTGGAATTAAACGATATCGGCCGGGTGACGGTTCAGTGTTTCCGTCCTGTTTTCTGCGACGAGTACACGAAGAACCGCCAGACGGGAAGTTTTATCCTGATAGATCCGCTTACGCACTCAACCGCGGCCGCAGGCATGATTATAGAGAGGGGCCGCTTAACTTCCACGGCGCGGCCCGCTGACACAACCGTTTCTCCGGCGGCTTTTATTCACCGCCAGGAGGGCGCGATATTAAACAAGGATCGCGGGCGCCTGCTAAAACAACGCCCGGCAACGCTGTGGCTTACCGGTTTGAGCGGGTCCGGAAAATCCACCGTTGCCTATGAAGCAGAGAAAAAACTTATAGCCGCGGGACACCTGTGTTATGTTCTGGATGGCGACAATGTCCGTTCCGGACTGAACCGCGACCTTGGCTTTTCTCCGCAGGACCGCGGCGAAAATATCCGTCGGGTGGCCGAGGTAGCGCGGCTGTTGAACGAGGCCGGCCTTATTGTTATCGCCGCGTTCATTTCCCCCTATCGCGAAGACCGCGCACAGGCGAAAAAGATAATCGGGGAGGACCGATTTATAGAGGTGTTCCTGGATGTGCCGCTGGAGATCTGCGAAAAAAGAGATCCCAAAGACCTTTATAAAAAAGCCCGCGCCGGGCTTATCCCGGAATTTACGGGGGTGAATGCCCCTTATGAGGCGCCCGAAGCCCCCGCGCTTCGGATCAAAACAGGGGAATTGGCGGTTGATCTTGCCGCCGGGAATATCTGCCTGTATTTGAAAGAAAAGGGATTTTTAGAAGCGCTATAAATGAAAAATGCAGCAAACATTTGTAGAAGCCGGCGCGGGCTGATTCAACCCGGGGCCAACGTCCCCTTTCAACCCGTGCTTATGATTTTCCCGCAAGGTTTTCTCTCACCGTCCCACCTTCCAGCACGCCGGCTCTAAGCCATTGTCGTCTCCACTTCCAGGAAAGACGATCCTTCTAAATTGGAAATAAGGGCCAGATTGGGAGGTAAAGCTCCGATAGGGCTACACCTTACGTTTTCAGGCAAAGAAAAGAGCGAAATAAGGAAAGAGTTTCCGATAACAGGCTTTGTTTAATACAGATAAACCCGGCCCTGTCAGCCGGTTTTTTTCTTTTCCCATCGCGGACCTTCCCCATGACTGTGCGTATTATCCCTCATTGCGGCTCCGGGCTGAGGAAGAGTACTGTATGAGCAGGGACGCAGCGCCAGACCCTGCCGGCGGAATATTTCCCGGGTGGGGATGGCGCAGAAGTTGTTTTCTTCGCGCCCTAAGGGGACATAGGAGCTAATAATGCATAAAACACCGGTAGCAGGCACACATACGAAAGCGCGCGGGCTTTGGCCGCACAGATCGAGAGTTGAGCAGAGCACGAACGGCGAAGTAACGGAAAAACGCGCGCGCCTGAGCAAGCTGATCACGGCTACACAGGAGAAAGTTAAGGAGATCGGCGCGATAATGAAGGAAAAAGCTGTCGAGCAGGTCGCGCTTAAGAAGGAATTCGCCGCGGCCTTTGTTAAAACTCCCGGCATTGCGCACCAGAAAGCATTGGCCACGACCAGGCGGATGCTTGAAAATCATCTGCATCACACTATGCGCGAACTGGACCTGAAAAAGGGAGAACTGAAGGAGATATTCCGCGAAGTGAATTCCATTAAAGAACACCTGCGGAATAATTGAATTTACCGAAGAGTGGCTGTATTGGGATAACGCCACTTATATAAAGCAGATGGGACGTAAATAGCATCCGCTCTGCGGCCAGGCGGGTGAGCATCCTTTACTGGGCCGTGGTGACGGCCTTTTGCGTTCTGTACCTGACCCGCGTGCCGCTGCTGGGTAAATTCATGCCGCTGGAAGCGCGCCTGGCGCGGTTCCTGTCATTTTCGGACCTGGCGTACCATCAGAATATATTTTACCAATGGTCGTTCGAACTGCTGGCCCTGGGGCTCGCGTTGACGGTGCTAAAATGTCTAAAGCTGACGGATGAAGAGATCGGCTGGGTCCGTAACGATATTTCCGCGAAGCATTTCCCGAACCCTTATACGTTCCTGTGGGCCTGGCCGAAATATTCATATATCAAGTTCAACGAAGCGTTCTCCCATTTCGGTGTCCGCGCCCTGGTTTCGCTGGCAGGTTCCGTGCTGCTCGCTCCCGTTGTGGAGGAAGTCCTTATCCGCGGTGTTTTTTGCGGTATTTAAACGGCGCTTCAGCATTCTTATGGTCGTTTTTTTGACCACCCTGCTGCACGTGCTGGCGTTTTTTTCGGTCATAGCCGGCTGGCTGCGCTTCAGATATAAAAGCTTATGGGCGCCCGCCGCCTTCCATAGCTGCTTCAACCTGCTGGGCTGGGCCATGTGCCGGAAGCTTTGCGCGCCCCGCTAGCTGCGGAATATTCCTTTATTCGTACCTGAGGGCTTCCACGGGGTCCAACTTGGACGCCTGGTAGGCGGGGTACAGAGCGGCCAGGAAGCCGGTGAGCACCGCCGCCAGCACCGACAGCAGCGGCATCCACCACTGCACCATCATCATGTCCGTATCGCCGTTGGAGGCCAGGTATTGTATCCCGGTCATGGATATCAGTATGCCGGCTATGCCGCCGAAGAAACCCAGCAGCATGGCCTCGATAATGAACTGCGCCATGATGTCCGTGCGGGTGGCGCCGATGGCGCGCCGGATGCCTATTTCCTTGATGCGGGAATAGATGGTGGCCAGCGTTACGTTCATGATGCCTATGCCGCCGGCCAGTATGGCTATGGCGCCTATTATCAGCACCGTGTACATGTCGCGGTGCTTGTCCGCCATCTTGGTCTTTATTATTTCGCCGAAATCTTTCACGTCCAGCCGCAGCCGCCCGCCGTGCCTGGCCTGCAGGGTTTTCTCCAGCCGGTTCTTGTACAGCTCCACCGTGGAGGCCTTGCCGGTGTCCACGTCGATGGAGTCTATGCCGCCGTTGCCGCCGTCCCAGCCCCAGCCTTCGCCCATCAGGCGCTGGAAAGTGGTTATGGGGATGATCACTTTCGCCTCCCAGCCTTCCAGGTCCAGGAAGGTCTTGGGGTTCTTTTCCAGCGGGGGGGATTCCAGTATGCCTATAACGGTGTAAAGGTTGTTGCCTATCTGCACTGACTTATTCTGCAGATCATGGTGGTTTATGTATTCCTGGAACTTGTCCTTCCAGCCGTAGAACTTCATCCATTGCGGCTTCTTGAACCAGCCGCCGTCCTGTATGATGACGCAAACCCGGGCGTAGGTGTCCAGGTCGTGCTGGTTGATGAAGCGCCCTTTCACATGGTACACCCAGCCGCGCTTCTTCCACTCGGTGGTGACGCCCGCTATATACTCCCCGCTATTGTAGTCGCCCGCGGTGAAATCCGTGCCGTCGGCCTTTATCGGCGAAACCATGGGCAGCTCGGGGAAATTCGCGCGCAGGGCCAGCGCGTCCTCCAGGGTCAGGGTGTCGCGGGCCTCTTTCCTGTCCAGGCTGGTGGTTTCCTGGTAGCGGCGTTTTGTCTGTATCTTGAGGCGGCCGTGGCCCAGCACCTCCAGCGCTTTCTTGGTGCGGAAATTCATGGAATATATCAGCGTAAGGCTGTACATGATGGAGATCACGCCTATGGAGATGGCGAAGAAGGTCAGGAAAGAGCGCATCTTATGATGGAAGATCTCCATGGAGCCCGTTCTGAGCGATTCGGAAATTCTCATAAGTTCTCTATTACCCCGTCCTTCATCCGGATGATGCGGGACGCGAGCTTGGCGAGGTTGAGGTCGTGCGTTACCATGATCACCGTCAGGCCGCTGCGGTTAAGCTCTTTGAGCAGCGCCATCACTTCCGTGCCGGTGTGAGAATCCAGGTTGCCGGTGGG
>JAPLKJ010000285.1 GCA_026388125.1 Elusimicrobiota bacterium | reverse complement strand
CCAGCTGTGGGCTAACCTGCCTAAAAAAGACAAGATGACGCGTCCCCGCTACCGCGACATACGCCCCGGCGCCATGGCCGAAGTAATAGGGGACGGCTTTAAACTGAAGATAATCTGCGGCGAATACGGCGGCGCCGAAGGGCCCGCGCAGGACATAATCATAAAGCCGTGGTTCTTCGACGTAAAGGCCGAACCCGGAGCGGAATTTTCCCTGAAGGTCAGGCCGGAGGACAACCTGCTCTGCTGTGTTTTCGAGGGCGGGGGCTGTTTCGACAAGGAAAAGAGCAGGGAACTGAAGCCCGGCCAACTGGCCGTGCTTGAGGGCGGCGACCGCCTGGCCTGCTCCGCCTTGAAAGAGGGTTTGCGCTTTATGCTGATAGCCGGCCGTCCGCTCAAAGAACCGGTGGCCTGGCGCGGTCCGATAGTAATGAATACCGAGGCCGAGCTGCGCAGAGCGTTCGAGGAGTACCGCAAAGGCACTTTTATAAAAAAATATTGAGCCCGCCGCGGTATCTGGTTTATTGCGGATACTTGAATACTAAAAGGCAGGAGGCATAATGCACAAGATAATAGCTTTCAACGGCAGCGCGCGCAAGGACGGGAACACCGCCATACTTCTGAATACGGCGCTGGCGGAACTGAAGAAACACGGCTTTAAGACAGAGCTGATCCAACTGTCCGGCAGGCCGCTGCGGGGCTGCACGGCCTGCAACGGCTGCTTTAAGAACAAGGATAAAAAATGCGTGCAGCCTGACGACGGGCTCAACGGCTATATCGAGAAGATGGCCGGGTCGGACGGGATACTGATAGGCTCCCCTACCTATTTCGCGGACGTGAGCTCCGATACCAAGGCGCTTATAGAGCGGGCGGGATTCGTCAGTATGGCCAACGGCGGGCTTTTCCGGCGCAAAGCGGGCGCGGCGGTGGTGGCGGTGAGGCGCGGCGGGGCGGTGCACGCTTTCGACACCATAAACCATTTCTTCACCATAACCCAGATGATAATTCCCGGGTCCAATTACTGGAACGTGGGCGTGGGGCGGGCCATCGGCGAAGTGGAAAACGACAAAGAAGGGATGACCACCATGAAGGTGCTGGGCGAGAACATGGCCTGGCTGCTCGCGAAGATACACGGGCTTGATCTTAAGGAATAACCGGGAAAAGTACTCCGGGCTCATGGCGGCTTTGTCGCGGCAGAAGCGACCTATACCGTAAGCGGCCATTTGGTAGAATAGCTGCATGTATCCGCAGCCGCGCAATTATACAGGAGGCTTGAATATGGCGAACGATGAAGTGGTCTTGAAGTCCGGCTTGAAATATGTGGACGTGAAGTTAGGGGAAGGTCCGGCCGCGGTCAGCGGCAAGGCCGTGACCGTGCATTATACCGGCAAATTCCCCGACGGAAAAAAATTCGACAGTTCCATGGACCGCAACGAGCCCTTTACTTTCAAGCTGGGCGCGGGCCAGGTGATAAAGGGCTGGGACGAAGGCGTGGCCGGCATGAGGATAGGCGGCAAGCGCAAGCTGATCATCCCGTCGGAACTGGGCTACGGGAAAAGGGGCGCGGGCAGCGTGATCCCGCCCGACGCGGTGCTGCATTTCGATGTGGAACTGCTGGGCGTGGAATAAAATTTCCGCCCGCCGGATGACCGCCGGGGCAGCCCGGCGGTTTTTTGTTATTATAGTTAAGGCCATGCACAATACGGGAACCATATTCGGCTTCTTATCCGTTGTCATGATGGTCTGTTCCCGCGCGGGCTATTTTACCGGCATCTTCCGCGGCAGAACGCGCCCGCACGTGTTCTCGTGGTTCATCTGGGGCACCATCTCCAGCATCGGCTTCGCCGCGCAGGTGGCCGAAGGCGCGGGCCCCGGCTCCTGGGCGCGCGGTTTCGGCTCGGCCACGTGCTACCTGCTGGTCGTGCTCAGCTATTTCAAAGGCGAGAAGAACATCCGGCGTTCCGACTGGGTAACGCTCGCCGTGGCGCTGTCAGCCATCCCGCTGTGGGTGGTTACCAAAACGCCGTTCTGGTCGGTGGTGATAGTGTGTTTCATAGACACCATCGGCTACCTGCCAACGCTGCGCAAATCCTGGCACAAGCCCCGCGAAGAGCAGGCCGTCAGCTACCTGTTCTCCTGCCTGGGGGCGGCTTTTTCGCTGCTGGCCATCAGGCAGTACACGCCTTCCACCTGGCTTTACCCGCTTACGCTGACCTTCACCAACGGCGGGATGTGGCTGTTCCTGCACGCGCGCCGCCGCGCCACCGCGCCGGTGCCGGCGCACTGAGCGGCCGGCCGGCGCCGGCAGTATTTTAAGGGGGCCCAATTAGGGTAAAATATAAATATGCTTATAGAATTGAACCCTGTCGAAGCCCGGGTGCTGGGCTCGCTCGTGGAAAAATCGCTGACTACCCGTGAGCAATATCCGCTCACTTTCAACGCGCTGCTTAACGCCTGCAACCAGAAGACCAGCCGCGAACCGGTGATGGAACTGGACACGGACACGATGGGCAGGGCGGTGCAGACGCTGATAGACAAGGGTCTGGCGGAGCGGGTGCAGGCCCCCGGCGACCGGGTGCCTAAGTTCCGGCATTATATCAGCAACCTGCTCTCCAGCGACGAGCCCAGGCTGGCGGGGACCATAACGGTGCTGCTGCTGCGCGGGCCGCAGACCCCCGGCGAGATAAAAGGGCGCACCGACCGGCTTTGCGAATTCACCGGCACGGCCGAGGTGGAAGGCCTGCTGCAGGAGCTGTGTGCGAAAGCAGAGCCTATCGTGGCCCGCCTGCCGCGGCAGGCCGGCCAGAAAGAGGCGCGCTACTGCCACCTGTTCTCCGGCGCGGCACCGGCGGCGCCGGCCGAAGCAGCCGCCCCGGCGGCGGGCCAGCCCGACCGCGTGGCCCTGCTCGAGCAGCGGGTGGCGGCGCTGGAGGCCCTGGTAAAAGCGCACGAAGAACGCCTGGCCAGGCCGGCTTAAGGAGCAGCGCCAGGCTTTATGCCCGTTGAAGAGATCGACCAGCAGGGGTTCCCGGTCCTGAACTCGTTCTACTATCTCGCGCCGCTCTGGTTCGTGATAGAGGCTTACTTCTGGCCTAATTTCAGGGCGGGCCTGGTGCTGGGCGGCGGGGTGTGGGGCACGGCCGCTTTTTACACGGTGGAGGCCGGCATCGGCGCGGCTTTATGGTTCAAGCTGCCGTACGCCGCCTCCGGCGCGCTGCTGGAGAACGTGGTCTACCTGATCTTTGTGATGAAATTCATAATGTACGCGCCGCTCGACGCGGCCGCCGCCCTGGCCTCGGATACGGCGACGGCGGCGGAGTTCTCGCGGAACTATTCCGCGGCGCTGCCCGGCATGATCTATTCGGTGCTGCACGTGGTGCTGCGGATAAAAAAAATAATCGGCGGCCCGCTGGCCGGCTGACTTCGGATAAGCAAATGAAAATACCGGTATTCAAAGGCCTGGCGCTGCCGGAAAAAGTCTGGAAGCCCGTGCTCATCGCGGCGCTTTGTTTCGCCGCCTTCTGGCCCACGCTCCGCACCGGCTTCATGATAGACGACCCGTTCCTGCTGCGCGCTGCGCGGCTCGAGCCCGGGCTGACCCTCAAAGGCGTGGTTTCCGACTTCACCGAGAACGTGCATAAAGAGCCGGGGATGATCTATTACCGGCCTTTGCTGGGGCTGATGGTGAGGCTGGAATACGCGGCCTGGGGCAGCGACGCGGCGGGCTACCATGTAGTTACGCTCCTCTTCCACGCCGCCAACGCGGTGCTGCTGTTCTACCTGCTGGGGGCGCTGGGCTTCGCGCCCGGCGTGGCGCTGGGCGCCGCCTGCCTGTTCGCCGTGAACCCGGTGATCATAGACGACCTGCTGGCCGCCACCGGCGGCGAGTCGATGGCCAATTTTTTCCTGTTCTCCGTGCTGCTGCTGTACCTGAAGGATAAATGGGGGGCGGCCTGGCTGCTGGCGGCGCCGACCCTGTTCGCCAAGGAAAGCAACGTTATGCTGCCGGCCCTGCTGCTGCTGTGCTACGCTTACCAGGGGCGGCTGAGGAAGGACTGGGCCAAAGCGCTGTGGCTGCTGCCTTTGTGCGCGGGGTTCCTTACGCTGCGCCACCTCTGCGTGGCCTCTCCGCGGGAATTTACGGCTCCCGACACGGCCAGGTTCCTCTTCACCGTTTTCCCGCGCGTCGTGTTCCATTATCTCGGTGTGCTGCTGGCGCCGCTCGGGCTGGAGACCTGGCCGCGCGCGCTTACCGCCGCCCCGTACTGGGGCCTGAGCCTGGCCGGCGGCCTGGCGGCCGCCGCCGCCCTTTTCCTGCTGCCGGTGCGGCGGCGGGTCACGGCTTTCTGCCTGGGCTGGTTCCTGCTGGTGATGGCGCCCAGGGTGCCGGCCATACTCGCCACGCGGATAATGATGGACAAATGGGTCTTCCTCGCGTCGCCGGCCGTGTTCATTCTCCTGCTCACGCTGCTGCTGAAGCTGCGGGAACACCGGCTGGCCTGGGTGCGGGC
Source organism: Elusimicrobiota bacterium (assembly GCA_026388125.1). Lineage (GTDB taxonomy): Bacteria > Elusimicrobiota > Elusimicrobia > Elusimicrobiales > UBA9959 > UBA9959. The sequence continues at coordinate 22,715 of JAPLKJ010000285.1, read as the reverse complement.
CGTTCCGCCGGCCGCGGCCGCGGCGCTGTGCTTCTTCTGGGCGGCCATAGCGCATTCCGAGGTGCGCCTGAGAGGCTCCGACGAAAAGAATTATCTGTGGTCGATAAGGAACACGCCGCATTCGTTCGTCAGCTACCGCCTGGGCGTTATTTATCTGCAGACCGGCCGCATCCCGGAAGCCGTGGCGGTGCTGCAGCCGCTGGTGCGGGATTATTCCTTCCAGGAGGATTTCCATAACGCCTATATCATGGCCTTATGGCACAGCGGCCGGCAACGGGAAGCCTGGGCGCTGATGCAGGACCTGGCGCGGCGCTGCCCGGCCAGCAGGGCCATACAGGAGAACGCCGCCGGGATGCGGGCGCGGATGCCGCCCGACCGGGGCGCGCAGCGAAAGTAAGGCCGCTCCGGCCCCGGCAGTTCAAAGGAAAAACATGTCCTTAAAGTCTGAAAACCTGAAGCTTCTGCTGGAGCTGACCTCGCTGCCCGTGGCCGCGGGGCGCGAGGACGCGGTGCTCGCCCGCCTGGCGGAGTGGACCGCCGCCCGCGCGCGGCTGGAACTGCGGCGCGACCGCTGCGGCAACGTCATCATCGCCCGCCGGGATTTCAGGAAAGCCTGCGCGAAGAAGCGGCCGCTCTTCATCACCGCGCATCTGGACCACCCGGCCTTCGTGGTGCGCTCGGTGAAAGGCGCCTGGGCGGAACTGGAGTTCCGCGGCGGCGTGCTGGACCCCTATTTCAGGGGCGCGGCCATAGAGATCTTCGAGCCGTCGCTGGCGAAGAGCTTTACGGCGAGGATAAAAACGCTGGACGCCAAAGCGAAGCCTTTCAAGACCGTGAAGGCGGCGCTGGCCGGGCGGCCGCCGGCCGGGCTGATAGGTCCGGGCTGCATAGGCCGCTGGAAATTCCCGGGGGCCGCGCTGTCGGGCGGCCTCGTGCGCGCGCACGCCTGCGACGACCTGGCCGGGGCGGCGGCCGCGCTGGCGGCTTTCGACGCCGTTTCGCGCGACGCGCGGCTGGCCAATACCGCGCTGCTGTTCACGCGGGCCGAGGAGATAGGATTTGTGGGCGCCATAGGCGCCGCGCGCGGCGGCACGGTGCCGCGCGGCGCGCGGCTGCTGTGCCTGGAATGCTCGCGCAGCTTCCCGCATGATTCGCCCATAGGCGCGGGGCCCATTGTGCGCGTGGGCGACCGCATGAGCGTGTTCACGCCGGAGCTGACCAACACGGTGTCCGACATTGCCGCGGCGTACGCGAAGAAGAAGCCCGCTTTCAGGTTCCAGCGCAAGCTGATGGCCGGCGGCGTGTGCGAGGCCAGCGCGTTCTCGGCCTACGGCCTGAGCTCCGCCTGCCTTTGCCTGCCGCTGGGGAACTATCACAACATGCGGGATATAGCCGGCGTGCTGGGCGGTGGCAGGAAAGGCCGCGTGGGCCGGGAGTACGTGGCCGCGGCCGATTTTCACGGCCTGGTGGAGCTGCTGGGCGTGATAGCCCGCCGCCTGGACGCGCCCGTTGCGGCCCGCCGCGCCGCCATGGAAAAGACCTGGGCGCGCCGCGGCCGCCTGCTTGAAAAAAGGGGACAGGCTACTTTAAATTAAAGTAGCCTGTCCCCTTTCTTTTTTTACTCAGCGCTTGCTGGTGAACGCGAACAGCAGGTCGCTGTCCGCTTTCTGCAGCTCGTGGAACTTGCGCTTGGCCTGCAGGATGCGGACGCCCAGCTCGTTGTGCTGCAGGTCCAGCATGGCCGCGGCCAGCCCCGTGTAGGTTTCCGGGGCGAACCCGCCGGTCTCCATCATGGCCGCCAGGGCGTCCAGTTTGCCGGTCTTGCCGTAAACGTTCACGAAAGCTTCGAAGTCAGGGATAAGCTCAAGTTTCTTCAGCAGCGAGCTGCCGCCGAGTATCAGGAAAGCCTCGGCGCTTTTCCCCTCCTGTACCAGGTGCAGGGCGCATTCAAGCAGGTAGCCCGCCGATACTTTCTCGTCGGCCAGCTTGCCCAGCACGCCGGCGCTGGTAAAAACGGCTATCAGCTCGTCCGCCGGGATGTCCTCCGCCCGCCCGCCGGCCGCCTTGAAATTTTCGTATTCGGCCATGGCCTTACGGAAGTCGGAAAGCCTTATGGCCTCCACCAGGTTCGCCAGCGCCGTCAGGGACGCGTTGGCCTTGTGCCGCGAGTAGAACATGCGGACGCCGCCGAAGAGCATGGTCAGCATGGCCAGCGCCGTGGCGGCCCAGAACATCAGCCTGCCGCGCGCGGTCCTGTCGCGCTGCTTCGTCGCCTGGGCTATCAGCGCCTCCGCGTCGTCCGTCTTTACTATGGCCGCGGCGGCGTTCAGCTCGGCCAGGGCCCCGTCGTAGTTCTTCAGCCGCAGCAGCTCCGCGGCGCGGTTGTAATGCGCCTTGTAGGACTGGCCGGCCTTCATCTTATCGATGTCGGCCAGCAGCTGCTTCGCTTCGTCCGTGGCCGAGATCTCCATGGCCAGTTTAAGCTCGCCCAGGGCGGAGGCGTAGTCCGCGTCTTTCTTCAGGAAAGCCCTGGCCTGGTCGAAGTGCAGCTGGTAGCGGTCGTTCTGCTCCGCCTTGTCTATCTCCTCCAGCTTGGCTTTCGCTTCCCCGCCGGGGAAAAGGGCCAGCGCCTGGGAGGCTTCGTCCCTGGCCTCTTTGAACTTCCTGTAATTGAGCTGGGTGTCGGCCTGCGTCATATGCTTCTGGAAAGCTTCGGCCTTTTCAAGCAGCGCGCCCAGGCTCTTCGTTTCGGCGTTGTCCGACAGCTGGCGCGCCGCGTTGAACGCGCCGCGCGCCGCCACCAGGTCCCTTTTATCCAGAGCCTGCCGGGCCTTGGTGAGGAGCCAGCTGAGATCCCCGGCCGCGGTGGCCCTGTTCAGGTCCTCGTCGAGCCGCCTGGCCTCTTCGGTGTCGATCAGGGCGCGGGCGGTGCCCAGCTGCGCCGCGGCGGCCACATAATCCTGTTTGGCGTAGGCCGTCTGCGCCGCCGTGAAGCCGGCGCGGTAGGCCTTTATCTTTTCGCCCAGCTTTATCATCTCCAGCTGCCTGCCCTTCTGCGGCTCGAGCCGGCTGGCTGTGGCGGCGGCCCTGCGCGCCTCTTCCAGGCGGCCGGTCTTTAAAAGGCTCTTCGCCAGGTAGTAATGCCAGACCTTCTTAGGCTCCAGCTTCTGGGCGGCTTCCAGGTTTTTCACGGCCTCCGGGTATTTGCCCAGGTCGTAGCACAGGGAGCCCAGCATGTTCAGGTACGGCACGCTGGCCGGCTTTATCCTGAGGGCTTTGCGCAGCTGCTCCGCGGCCTCGCTTTTTTTTCCGGCCTTATCCAGCGCTATGGCGGCGGCGTAGCAGGTGGCGTCCGAAGCCGGGGCGGCGGCTTTGGCGGCGAATGCCGCGGCCGGCAGCAGCATGGCCAGGCAGGCCGAAAGCAGTTTGGTCCTGTTCATCTGTTATCTCCTGAAATTATTGCGGGCTTCCCCGAGGCATTTCCTGGCCTCGCGGGTGTTTAGGAACTTGAGCGCCTTCGTGAAGTACTCCACCGCGGCGCCGTAATCCCGCTTGTCGAGCGCCTGGCTGCCCAGCGCGAATTCTTTGCGGTACCTGGCGGCGGCCGGTTCCAGCTTGGCCAGTTTGCGGGCCCGGGCGGCGGTCCGGGCGTCGGCTTTCACCTTCAGCGCTTCCTGCAGCTTCGCCGCGGCCGTCCCGTATTCGTATTTCTTTTCCAGCGCGTCCGCTTCCGCCGCGATAGCGGAGAACTTAATGGAATCCTGCCTGGCCGCCAGTTTCGCGGTCAGTTTTTGCAGCTTCAGCTGTCCTGCCGCGTCCGGCCTGTAGCCCAGGGCGGCCTGCAGTTCGCTGACCGCGGCCTCGTACCTGCCCGCCGCCGCCGCGGCGTCCGAGGCTTTTTCCCGGGCGCGGTAGCCGGCCCCGGCTATTTTTTCGTTTATGTCCGGCGTATCCTGCAGTTCCTTCGCCTCGAGGAATTTTTTAAGCGCCGCCTCGTATTTGCCCAGCGCGGCCAGCGCGGAGCCCTCGTCCACGGCCAGCCCGTACAGGCCGGCCTCCTCTTCCAACGCCGTGATATACAGGGTGCCGGCGGGCGTGGAGGCGGCCACCAGGAATTTTCCGTCGGAGGCGACAGCGAACTCGGAGACCGCCGCGGGGAAGGAGACCAGCGGATCGGTGGAGACGCGGGTATCCGCGTCGAAAACGGCCAGCGCGCCGTTCTCCGCCGTCACCAGCAGGCCGCGCCCGGCCAGGAGCTGCGCCTCCAGGAAACGTTCCCCGCCGGCCGGCAGTTTCGCTTTCCTGACATTATCGGCGGTCACGGCGTAGACCGCCGGGGCGGCGGCCAGGTATTTCCCGTCGTAGGTGAACTTCACGGACGAGGCGGGGGCTTTGAAATCGTCTATCTTCTCCCAGCTGAAAACGTCCCAGACTACGCCCATCCCGGTAGCGGTGGCCGCCGCGAAAAAAAAGGTGTCCGGAGAGAAGGCCATCGCCGTCAGCTCTTCGTCGCCGTCGTCGCCGGTGAGCAGCGTGTAGCGCGGTTCCCAGGCCGGCAGCGGGTAGACGTAGATCTTGTCCATAAGGGCGCCGACCGTGAGAAAGCGCCCGTCGGGAGAGAACTCCGCCAGCCGGGGGGAGTCGATCTTGAGGGTTTTAACCGGCGCCCAGGCCGGCGGGGCGTAAAGGGTTACGGCGGAGGGGCCGGTGACTACGGCCACGCTCAGGCCGTCGGGCGCAACGGAGAAGCTCTCCAGCGGCGAGGCAAAGGAGGCCGCTATCTTCCCCGAGTTCTCGTCTATCACCGCTACCTGCCCCGGCGAGCTGACGCAGACCGCGAACGGCGCGCTGCGGGGCAACCTGAGCTGCCTGGGAAAGCCCGGCGGAAAAAGTTTCAGGTCCCTGGTGAGCAGCGCCGCGCCGGAAGCCGCCGGAGAAAGCAGCTGGGCGCAAAGGAACAATACGGCGGCGGCTTTGGTTTTCGTCATGCGGAACCCCCCATGTGCTGCGTGAACGCGAATTCAGAGTATTTTAGTATATTCCCGCCCCGCCGGACAGCAGGGGCCGGGTCCAGGGGCCGGGTCCCGTTTCCCGCGCCGCGCGAAACAGGAAGCGCGGTATTACGCGTTCCGGCTGTTTTTTCTTATAATATGTAAAGGTTAACATAATGTTGCCGATCGGGCTTCCGGGCTGAAAAAAACAGCGTCCGCAACCCGACACGCCTTTGTCGGGTTGGTGTTGTACACTATTAAGGAAGAAAATTTGGAACGGAGGTTTTTATATATGGGACAAGACGAAAAGAACAAGGCGCTCGAGGTTGCTCTGGCGCAGATAGAAAAAAGTTTCGGCAAGGAAGCCATCATGAAGATGGGCGACCGCTCGGCCCGCATGAAGATAGAGGTTATCCCCACCGGCGCGCTGAGCCTGGACCTGGCGCTGGGCGTAGGCGGCCTGCCGCGCGGCCGCGTGATGGAGATCTACGGGCCCGAAGCCTCCGGCAAGACCACGCTGACGCTGCACGTGATAGCCGAGGCGCAGAAAAGGGGCGGCCTGGCCGCGTTCATAGACGCCGAGCACGCGCTGGACCCCGTGTACGCGCAGAAGCTGGGCGTGGACGTGGACAATCTGCTCATTTCCCAGCCCGACTCCGGCGAGCAGGCGCTCGAGATCACCGAGAAACTGGTGCGCTCCGGCGCGGTGGACATCATCGTGATCGACTCCGTGGCCGCGCTGGTGCCGCGGGCCGAGATCGAGGGCGAGATGGGCGACGCGCACGTGGGCCTGCAGGCCCGGCTGATGAGCCAGGCGCTCAGGAAGCTCACCTCCATCGTGGCTTCCAGCAAAACCTCCATCATCTTCATCAACCAGCTGCGCCACAAGATAGGCGTGATGTTCGGCAACCCGGAAACCACCACGGGCGGCCTGGCGCTGAAGTTCTACGCCTCGGTGCGCCTGGACATCCGCAAGATAGAGACCATCAAGACCGCCGACGTGGTGACCGGCGCGCGCATCCGCGTGAAAGTGGTGAAGAACAAAGTGGCGCCCCCCTACCGGCAGGCCGAGTTCGAGATGGTCAACGGCGAGGGCATCTCCGCCGAGGGCTGCCTGCTGGACATGGGCGTGGAGACCGGGCTGCTGGAGAAAAGCGGCACCTGGTTCATTTACAACGGCGACCGCATGGGCCAGGGGCGCGAGAACGCCAAGACTTACCTGAAGCAGAACAAGGACAAGGCCGCGGAGATAGAGAAAGAGCTGCGCAGCCGCTTCCTGCTGCCGGGCTTAAAGCCCACCGCGCAGTCCGAGGAGCGGGACGCCCTGAAGGCCGCCGAAAAGGCCGCTGAAAAGACCGACCGCAAGGAAAAGGCGGCGAAGAAATAACGATGCGCCCGCTAGCGGCCGATTTCCAGCGCCACCTGGCGCTGGAGCGCGGGCTCGCCCGCAACACCTGCCTGGCTTACGCCGGGGACCTGGAGGCTTTTCTCGCCTATTGCGAGCGACGCCGTACGGACCCGGCGGCGGCGGGAGCGCAGTTCATAGAGGAATACCTGTGGTCGCTGAAAAAAGAGCGCGGGCTCGGGCCGGCCTCTATTTTCAGGAAGACGGAGGCCATCCGGGCTTTTTACCGGTACCTGCGGCTTGAGGGGAAAACCCTTAAGGACCCCACGGCCAATTTCCGGGCGCCCCGGCTGCCGCGCAAGATACCGCGGTTCCTCAAGCGCCGCGAAATAGATACGCTGCTGGCCTACCCGGCCGGCGCCAGTTTCGCCGGCGCGCGCGCCGCGGCGGCGGTGGAGCTGCTGTACGCGTCGGGCATGCGGGTGTCGGAACTGCTCGGCCTGCGGCTGGAGTCGGTGAATTTCCAGCAGGGGTGGCTGCGGGTTTTCGGCAAGGGCGCCAAAGAGCGCCTGGTGCCGGTGAACCCGGGCGCGCTGGCCAGGCTCAGGGAGTATCTTACGGCCCGGGAATTCAAGTTCGGCGGGCGCGCCGTGTCGGAGGAGCTTTTCCTTAACCGGGACGGGGGCAAGCTCAGCCGCGTGATGATGTGGAAGGATATCGTGGCGCTGGGCCGTGCCGCCGGGGTGGAGATAAAGCCGCACCCGCATTTGTTCCGCCATACTTTCGCGAGCCACCTGGTGCAGGGCGGGGCCGACCTGCGCTCCGTGCAGGAGATGCTGGGGCACGTGAGCCTTAACACCACGCAGATCTACGCGCACGTGGATAAAGGCGACGTGAAAAGGGCGCACGACAAGTTCCATCCGGACAAGTGAGCGCGTAAAAAAAAGATCGGGTGCTTTTTATGATCGAAGACAAGAACGATATTCTGGACTCACGCATAAAGCTGCACGACAGGCACCGCTTCGAGATCAAGCTCGACATCGACCTGGACGAGTCGGCCCGCAGCGCTTACGAGGTGGAGACCTACTTCTTCGTGCCGCGCGCGCTGAACGTGGGCCCGCACAACTACACCAAAGATAATTTCTACAACTCCAGCCAGCGCTACATCCGCTTCAGCACCCCGAAAATAAGCCTGGGCAAGCTCTGCGACCCCGGGCTGCAGGCTTCCCCGCTCAACCGTGTGCGGCAGGACCTTTCCCGGGTGCTTTCCGGCGATAAGAGCCCGGCCCTCACCGACGCCGTCTGTGACGAGCTGCGCCTGCTGGGCTGCATCATCCGCGGCGAGATCCGCGACTACGTGAAGATCTTCGTGGAGGGGCTCGATACCTATTCGGACGCGGCGCCGGCGGGCCAGCGGCAGCTGTTCATGGGCGAGGGCCTCGAGAATTTCTTCGCCGACCTCGGCAACCTGCAGACCGCGCTGTCGTCGCTGCTGGGGGAGATCGCCGACCCCGCCGTGCCGCTCAAGATCAGGGAGACGGCCGCGTTCTTCGACGAGTACGTGAGCCTGCTGCTTGAGGAGTACCTGACGCTGCTCCTGGAGGCGCTGCGCTCCAGCCCGGGCGCGCGCGGCCGTTTTGAAGGCGTGGGGAAAGAGGCGGCGCAGATAGTGACCGCGCAGAACCGCTACCGGCAGGCCATGAAGTACCCCTCCGTGCTGGCGCCCGGTTCCACCAACGAGGTGCTTATCTACCGGCGCGGCGTGCTGAAAAAATTTATTTCCGGCGTGCTGTACCTCAAGGCCGAATTCTCCGAATGGGAGACGCTCACGCAGGTGGTGTTCGGCCTGTCGGCGGGCGCGGCCATGCTGTTCGCGGTGCTGGTCACGCTCTTCGTCCAGAGCCGCTACGCCATGAACAGCATGCCCTTCGTCGGGGCTCTGGTGGTCAGCTATATCTTCAAGGACCGCATCAAGGACTGGCTCAAGATGCTGTTCTCCAAGAACATGACGCGCTGGATCTCGGACCGGAAGATAGACATAATGGATACCGGCTCCGGCGGCCGCATAGGCCTGCTCAAGGAAGCGTTCACGTTCATCAGCGACAAAGCTCTCCCGCCCGACATCTCCCGGCTGCGCCGCATCGACAACATCACCTCGGTGGACGAGGAGGGGAAGCCCGAGCGCGTTTTCAAGTACAAGAAGGAGATCATCCTTTACCCGGAAAAGATACTAAAGCACCACGAGCGCCGCCGCGGCCTCAACGATATCATGCGCTTCAACATCCGGGAGATGACGGCGCAGGCCGACGACGCCTCCGTGGATTATCCGTACGTGGACCCCGGCAGCGGGGAGATCAGAACGGCCTCCTGCTCGCGGGTGTACCACCTCAACCTGGTGATCAAGTATACGTACTGCGACCGCAGGGCGCAGCCTACGGTGAACTACGAGCGCATACGCATAGTGCTCAGCAAGGACGGCATTGTGCGCCTGGAAGAAGTGAAGCTGGGGGTTTATTAAATGGAAATAAACGCTGTCGGGATAATGGGCGCCAACACCACCGGCTGCGGCCTGGCCGAGGTTTTCCTGAAGCACGGGCTGCAGGTGCGTCTGTACGACGGTTTCAAGGACAGTCTTAACGTGGCGCTGGCCAGAATAAGCTGGGCGCTGGGCAAGGAAGGCAAGGCCGGGCTGCTGGCGAACATCGAAGGCATACAGGACCTGCCCAAGTTCAAGGGCGCCGATATCGTGATAGAGGCCGGGACGAAGTCGCCGGAAGAGCAGCGGGTCTATTTCGCGAAGCTGAAGGATTGCCTCGACCCCGGCTGCGCGCTGGCCGTGCGCTGCTCGGTGCATCCCATCCGGGACGTCATCGCCAACTGCGGCCTGCCGCCGGAACGCACCGTGGGCTTTCACTTCGTAAAACCGGTGCTGTCCAACCCGCTGGTGGAGATAGCGCGCACGCACAAGACCGGCGACGCGTACCTCGAGGCGGCGACGGCCCTTGTCCGGAAGATCGGCAAAACTCCCGTGATAGTGAAGGACAACCCCGGCCAGATAGTGGAGCGCCTCACCCGGCCTTATATCCTTTCCGCCCTGCGGCTGCTGGACTCCGGCAAGGGGCATCCGCACGAGATAGACGAGGCTTTCCGGGAAGTTTCTGGCGCCGCGGCCGGGCCTTTCGAGACGGCGGACTTCGCCGGGCTGGACTCCGACTGCCTCGCCAGCGAGGCGATCTTCGCGGCGCTGGGAGCGCCGGTGCGGCTTACCCCTTCCGCCACCGAGGCCCGGCTGGTGCAGTACGGCCAGCTGGGGCGCAAGTCCACCATAGGTTTCTATATCTACGAGGAAGGGCGCATAGTGGGCGAAAACCCCATCCTGCCCAACCTGGTGAAATACCTGGGGCTTAAGAAGACCGCCAAAGAGGAGCTTTTCGCCGAGCTGATGCGGCCGGTGGTGGAGGAGGCCAAGCTGCTGGCGGCCGAGATCATGGCTTCAGAGTACGACATCGAGACCGCGGTGAAGCTGGCTTTGAACTGGCCCAAGGGCCCTTTCGCCTACAGCCGCGACATGGCCCGGCTGCTGGAAAAAAAGGTCGTGTCCGAATTCGACAAACTGGACACGTTCTGAACGGCGGCCCGGCGGTCCGCAGCCCGGCCGCTATTAAACGATGAAGAACAGGATCCTCGCCTGCGCCGCGCTGCTCCCGGTACTGCTCAGCCTGTACCTGAGCTGTTCGTTCATCGGGGCGGCGGCGCCCACCTATGACGAACCGGTGCATATAGCGCGGGGCTGTTATTACTGGAAGACCGGCGCTTTCCTTACCAACATCCTGGACCATCCGCCGGTCTCGGAGATGGTCTCCACCATCCCGCTGGCCTTCCTCGACCTCAAGGTGCTGAACCGGCAGCAGGTTGATTCCGTCAAGGACCAGAACTCCTGGGCCGGCGCGTTCATTTACCATAACAAGCTGCCGGCCGGCCGGATAGTGAACACCGCCCGGTATTTCTCGGCTTTCGTCTGGACCGCGCTGCTGGCCTGCTGCGTTTTTGTTTTCACCAGGAAGCTGGAGGACGACGCCGCCGCGTACCTGGCGCTGATCGTGCTGGCGTTCACGCCCGCGCTGCTCTCCAATAACGCGCTGGTGACCACCGATCCGGGCGCCGAGGTCTTTTACCTGGCGGCTTTTCTTTTCGCGTTCCTGTTCTCACGGAGCTTCGGGGGGGCCGGCGGCGGCGCAAAGGCCTGGCTTTTCCTCGGCGCGGCCGCGCTGTTCAGCGCGCTGGCCATGGCGTCCAAGTTCAGCATGGCGGTGCTGCCGGTCTTTATCGCCATACTGCTGCTGGTCGAATTCCTTATGAGCGGCCGCGGCGCCGCGAAAAAACTGGCGGCGCCGCTGCTGCTGTACTTCGCCGCAGCCGCCGCCGCGCTGCTAGTCATTTACGGGCCCGCGCAGGTCTATCTTTATTTCCGCGGGCTGGGCGCCGCCGCGAAAATGATCTCCGGCGCCAACGCGTCGTTCATAAACGGCTATTATTATCCGAACGGCGTCTGGTGGTACTTCCCGTACGCTTTTCTCGTTAAAACGCCGCTGGCCGTTCTTGTCTTCCTCTGCCTGGGCGTCGTTCATTCGGTGCGGAAAGGGCGCACCGCCCACGTCTGGCTGTACGCCCCGGTACTGCTGTATTCGCTGTTCGCCGTGCAGTCCAGCGTGCAGATAGGCATAAGGCATATCCTGCCGGTCATCCCGTTCGCGGTGATGGCGGCCGGCATCGGCGCGGGGTCAATGCTGGAAAGCCGTCGCTGGAAATATCCCGCCGTACTGCTGCTGCTGTGGGCGGCGGTGTCGGTGCTGAGGGTGCACCCTTATTACCTGGCCTATTTCAACGAGGCTGCGGGCGGGCCCGCCGCCGGCTACCGGCACCTGGTGGATTCCAACCTGGACTGGGGACAGGACCTGAAAACCCTGGGCGCTTACCTTGAAAAAGAGGGCGCGCCGCCGGTGTACCTGGGCTATTTCGGCTCGGCGCATCCCGACTATTACGGCATAAAATATGTCCCGGTGGGTTTCAGCACCGCCCGCCCGCCCGAGCCGCGCGGCTCCGATCCCTGCTTCGCCAAAAAACGGCTGCTGGCGCTGTCGGCTACCAGCCTGCAGGGGGTGTATTTCAAGGATAAGCGGCTTTTCGGCTGGGCGGCCGGCCTGCATCCGGTCTTCAGGGCGGGGTATTCAATATTCGTTTACGACCTGACCGGCGACCGGCGGGCGGGCTATCAGCTGGCCGAAACGCTGCACCTGGCCGACAGGGAAAAGGACGCCGACTGCCTGGCCGCCGCGCTGGACGGCGAACAAGGTGCCGCCGCGCCGCCGGCAGGCGCCGGCCGGCTGAACGCCGTGGCCGTTTCCCCGGACGGCCGCTGGGCCGCCGTTGCGGGTACGGGCGGCGTGAGCGTGCGCGCTCTGCCGGGGCTGGCCCCGCTCAGGGAGCTGGACGGCGGCCTGGACGTTTACGCGGCGGCCGTTTCGCCCGACGGCAAATACCTGGCGGCGGGCGGGCTGGACAGGACCGTCAGGCTCTGGCGGACCGGCGACTGGACGCTTTACAGAACCCTGAAGGGCAATAAATGGAGCGTGCGTTCGCTTGCGTTCTCGCCCGACGGCACGCGGCTCGCCTCCGGCGGCGCGGACGGCACCGTACGGCTGTGGAACGCGGCGGACGGCAAGCCGCTCTGGGCGCAGCCGGCGCACGCGGGCGCCGTGAACGCGCTTGCGTTCTCGCCCGACGGGCGCCTGCTGGTCTCCGCCGGGGCGGACAGCCGCCTGGCGCTGCGCCTGCTGCCGCAGGGCAAGTTCCTGGGCGGCGCCGCCGCGGACCCCGACTATCCCCTTAACGCGGCGGCGGTCTCCCCGGACGGGAAGTACCTGGCTTACGCTGGCTACGAGAAAAAAATAGAAGTGCGGCGGCTGGACGGCGCGCCGCTGTGCGAATTGAAAGGCCACCGCGGGGCGGTGTTCGCACTGGCGTTCGCGCCCGGCTCCGGCCGCCTGGTCTCGGGCGGCGCCAACGGGGAACTGCGTACCTGGGCCATCCCGGGCTGTTTGCCGGAGCGGGAGTTTGAACGAACGGCAGAGGATATACGCGGCGCGGCTTTCTCGCCCGACGGGCTGAGCATCCTTGTTGCCGGCCCCGGCGGGATCCCGGGCGTGGAAGTGCCGGCCCGGTAAAATTAATTACCGCCCCGGCGGGCCGGCTTTCAGCTCCCGGGACCGCAGCAGGTGCTTCTCCGCGGCCTCACCCCTGCCCGCCAGCGCCTCCACCGAACCCCAGTTGAAATAGAACAGCGCGTTGCGCGGCTCGAGCTTCACCGCGCCCTGGAAAGCCCTGTCCCCTTCCTGCGTCCTGCCTAAAGCGTACAGCGCCATGCCCAGGTTGTTGTAGGTCTGCGCCATTTCCGGGTTCAGCTTCAGCGCCCCGCGCAGCGCCTGCGCGGCTTCCTCCATTTTCCCCTGCGCGTACAGCGCCATGCCCAGGTTGCTGAGCGGGCCGGCTTCTGAAGGATTATCTTCCGCGGCTTTGCGGAACTGGACCTCCGCCTCCGGAGGTTTGCCGGCCGCCAGCAGCAGCAGCCCGTAATCGTTGCGCGCCCTGCCGTAGCCGGGGTCCAGCGCGAGCAGCGCGCTGTAATGCGCGGCGGCCCGCGCGTGATCCCCTTGGGTTCAGCTCCAGCTCTTTTACGAAGCGCGCTTCGGCCTCTTATTTCCTGCCCAGGTTCATCAGCGCCGCGGCCAGGTTGGACTGCGCCTCGTAGTACTCCGGGTGGGCCGCCGCCGCGCGCTCCCAGTAGGCCACGGCGGGCTCTCCGGTAAGCCCCGTGCCGAGGTTGATCAGCGCCAGGCGGGAGCCGGGATCTTTTTTTAATACGTCCTGCCACAAAGCCGCGGGGGTCCTATAGACGGCGCTGTGCCGCCAGGTGGCGCCGCCCAGCAGGCACAGTACGGCCGCGCCGGCGCCCAGCGCAAGGCCGCGCGTCCTGCAGACCGCGGCGAGGCCCCCGGCCGCCAGGGCCGCCAGCCCGAGGCTGGCCAGGTACTGGTAATGATCGGCCACGAACGAATACCGGAAGGTGTAGATGCTTAGGAAGCCGAGGAAAAGGGCGATGTTCAGTACATAAAATCCCAGCGCGGCGAAGAACGGGCGGCCCAGCCGGGCCCTGAAACGCCAGAGCAGCGCGCCGGCGAGCAGCGTCCACGCCGGCCAAAGCCAGGCCCCGAGGCCGGCCGGGTCCAGCGCCCAGCGCGGGTAGCTGAAGGACAGGTTCACCGGCAGGAGGAATTTCAGCGGGTAGAACCACAGCGCCCGGGCGGCCAGCAGCAGCCGCTGCGCCGGGGCCAGGCTTATTTCAAGATTGGCCGTGTCTATTTCCAGCCGGGCGGTGAAAAGGCCGGCGGCCAGGGCCAGCAGGAAAAAAGGAGCCAGGTCCGCCAGCTCTTTGCGGCCGGTCTTCAGCCCCCTGCCCCAGCGCAGCAGCAGCGCCGGCGGCAGGACCACCGTGACCGGCTTGCTCAGCAGCGCCAGCGCGAACAGCGCCAGGGATAGCAGGTAAAATTTACGCCGCGAGCCTTCCTCGAAGCGCAGGTAGGCCAGCAGGGCCAGCAGGAAGAACAGGCCCGACAGCACGTTCTTAAGCTCCGTGATCCAGGCCACCGATTCCAGTTGCACCGGGTGCAGCGCGAAAATAGCGCCGGCCAGCCACGCCCAGCGCGCGCCCAGGCGCCGCAGGATGCACCAGGCCAGGCAGGCGTTGGTGATATGCAGCAGCAGGTTCAGCAGGTGAAAGCCCGCCGTGTTCCCGCCCCAGGCGCGGCGGCCCGCCCAGAAAGCCGTGTAGACCGCCGGGTACTGCTTGTAATAGAACTTATCGGTGAAGTCCCCCAGGGTCCAGATCTTCGCCAGCGCGCCGGGCTGGTCCAGCACCGGGTTGGCGGCGTAGAGGTCGTCGTCCCAGAGGAAAGCGCCGCGCATGGCCGGCCAATAGGCGGCGAAGGCCATGGCCGCTATCAGGAAAACCTGCAGCAGCAGCCCTGTCCGGGGCAGCAGGCCCGCGGTTCCAGTGTCCGCCTGGGGGATAACGGTTCGTGTCTCTTTCATCGTTGCGCCCGGGTTCGCGCCCGGCCAGGAATTGATTCTACAAAATAACGTGCGGGGGGGCCGGCGCCGCCGCGGCGGGCGGGAGGTTGCGAAAACACGCCCACTACCGCTATAATGGAATAGCGGTCCCGGAACTATATTTTATGCGCTTTGATCTGGTCAGCCTCTTGATCCTGTTGGGCACTTTGAGCCTCGGCGTGACGCTCGGCGTTTACGCGAGGCAGCGGTTCTCCCACGCCCTGAAAAAAGAACTGGTCCTGTTCGAGGCCAGGACAAAGGTCTATTCCCGGATAATGAGCCGGGTGCTGAACGCTATCCAGGAACCGGATATATCCGTTTTCGCCGAGCCCATGAAATTGGCGGAGCTCAACGAGATCTTCTCCGAGGTTTTCGTCTTCGCCGGGCCCGAGCTCGCGCACCTGATCCAGAAATTCGTGCTGAAGGAGTACGAGTTCCGCGTGGAGCTGGGCAAAAAGAACCTGATCACGGCCAAGTACATCCATTCGGAAATGGCCGTCCTGGCGGAAGAAATGCACGCCGCGATGAGGGCCGAGCTGCTGGTGGACCCCGTGCGGCCGGAAGACAGGCGAAAGCTCACCAGGACCGGCAAAGGCCATGCCGGCGCCGCGAAGGGCCGCGCCGCCGCCGCTCATCACCAGCCGTCCGGCCGCCGGGAAAGTCCGCCCGTCCCTCCGCTCAAGCTCTGACCCCCGCGCTTCCCGCGCACAACTTCCTCGTCGTAAATCAAGACATTTCCCGTTCTTTTTTTGTATTATATTTTCGGGCTTCGCGCCGTATGCGGCCCGCGTTTTCAGCGGGCGGGCCAACGGCGCGCGGTCCCGCGGATACGGGAAAGACGGCATACGCTTTCCTATATACAGGAGAAACAACAATGACCATGAAATTTGAAAAACGCGTTCTGTTCGTAGGCTTCGGCGCGGTGGCGCAGTGCGCGCTGCCCATCCTGATGAAGCTGGTAGGTGTGCCGGCCGGCAACATCACGGTGATGGATTTCGAGGACAAGAGAAAAGAACTGAAACCGTGGCTGGCCAAAGGCGTGAAGTTCGTGCGCGCGAAGGTGGAAAAGCGCAACATGGGCGCGCTGCTCGGCAAATACCTCGCCGCCGGCGACCTGCTGATAGACCTGGCCTGGAACATAGACGCCAACGAGATACTCCAGTGGTGCCACGACAAGGGCGTGCTGTACATCAATACCTCCACCGAGGTGTGGGACCCCTACGCCGGCGCCGAGAACAAGCACCCGACGGAGCGCACGCTTTACTGGCGCCACATGAAGATGCGCCGCATGATAGCGAAGTGGAAGACCCCCGGCCCCACGGCCGTTATCGAGCACGGCGCCAACCCAGGCCTGATCTCGCATTTCGCCAAGAAAGGCCTTATCGACATCGGCGAGAAGCTGCTGGCCGAAAGGAAAGTGACCGGCGCCAGGGCCGAGAAGCTGCGCCAGCTCATCGCCGGCCGGACGTTCAACCTGCTCGCCAAAGAGCTGGGCGTGAAAGTGATCCACGTCAGCGAGCGCGACACGCAGATCTCTGACAAGCCCAAGCAGGTCAACGAGTTCGTGAACACCTGGAGCGTGGAAGGCTTCCGCGAGGAGGGCGTTACCACCGCCGAGATGGGCTGGGGCACGCACGAGAAGGAGCTGCCCCCGTTCGCCTACCAGCACAAGGAAGGTCCGAAGAACCAGATCTGCCTGGCCCGCATGGGCATGAACACCTGGGTCACCACCTGGGTGCCCAACTACTGCATCCATGGCATGGTGGTCCGCCACGGCGAGGCTTTCACGCTGTCCGATAAACTTACGGTCTGGCGCAACGGCAAGCCCGTGTACCGCCCCACCGTGCATTACGCCTACTGCCCCAGCGACGCGGCCATCGCCTCCCTGAACGAGCTGCGCGGCGGGGACTTCAAGCTGCAGAAGAACCTGCGCATAATGAACGACGAGATCACCAGCGGCTACGACATCTTGGGCGCGCTGCTGATGGGCCACCAGTACAACGCCTGGTGGACCGGCACCATCCTCGGCATAGATGAATCGCGCAAGCTCGTGCCTCACCAGAACGCCACCACCGTGCAGGTGGCCATAGGCGTGATCTCGGCCGCCATGTGGATGATGGAGAACCAGGACCGCGGCGTGTGCGTGCCGGACGACCTGCCGCACGAGTACATCCTTGGTATCGCCAAGCCCTGGCTGGGCAAGCTGCACTCGGCCTCCTCCGACTGGACGCCGCTGATGCATTACACCAACGCCTTCAAGGGGCACAACAACCCGTCCATCGACAAGAAGGACCCGTGGCAGTTCAAGAACTTCCTGATCACGGACGGCGACTAAGCTTCGGTTGAACTTAAAAATCGGGATACGGAGGAATACCAGACAAAAGTATGATCACAAAGAAACAGATGCAGGACCTCGCCAAGAAGCACGGCACGCCGCTGTTCATCGTCGACCACGACGAGATACGCAGGAACTACGCGCAGTTCAAGAAGTATTTGCCGCGCGTGCAGGCCTATTACGCCGTAAAGGCCGAGCCGATGCCGGAGATAGTCAAGACTCTCTACAAGGCGGGCGCCAGCTTCGACGTGGCCTCCATGCCCGAGTTCATGATCGTGCATGAGTACATAAAAGGCATGCCGGACAAGAAGCGGCTGGCCTGGATCTGGGACAAGATCATCTACGCGAACCCGATAAAACCCAACGAGACCCTGAAGGAGCTGGACCAGTACAGACCCCTGGTCACCTTCGATAATCTCGAGGAGATACACAAAATAAAGAAATACGCCCCGCACGCCGGCCTGTGCCTGCGCATCCGGGTGCCCAACACCGGCGCGGTGGTGGAGCTGTCTTCCAAGTTCGGCGCCTCCCCCGGCGAGGCCGTGGACCTGATCCTCGAGGCCGTGAAGCAGGGCCTGGGCGTGGAGGGCCTGAGCTTCCACGTGGGCAGCCAGACCACCAACTTCGAGAATTACGTGCAGGCCATCAACCTGTCGGCCGACATCTTCAAAGAAGCGAAAGAGC
The DNA here is from genome assembly GCA_026388125.1 of Elusimicrobiota bacterium. Lineage (GTDB taxonomy): Bacteria > Elusimicrobiota > Elusimicrobia > Elusimicrobiales > UBA9959 > UBA9959. The sequence goes on along the minus strand of JAPLKJ010000285.1, from coordinate 5,194 downwards.
GCGGCTACGACAAGATGAACCTGCTGGATATCGGCGGCGGCTTCCCGGCCCCGTACGACTCGTCCGTCAAGCCCTTCCAGGAGCTGGCGGAAAAGATTAACGCCGAGCTGGAGCGCCTGTTCCCGGACCCGAAGATAGAGATCCTGGCCGAGCCCGGCCGGTTCATGATAGCCACGGCCGGCACCTCGGTGATGCGCATCAACGGCAAGACGGTACGCGACGGCAAGACGTGCTACTACGTCAACGACGGCGCCTACCACACCTTCTCCGGCATCATCTTCGACCACCAGCACTGCAACGTATATTCCTTCCGCAAAGGGAAGAAGACGGAGAACTGCAGCGTGTTCGGCCCAACGTGCGACGCGCTGGACGTGATCTCCAGCGCGATGCCGCTGCCTACGGACCTTCAGCTGGGCGAGCTGCTGTACAGCACCAACATGGGCGCGTACAGCCACGCTTCGTCCACCTGGTTCAACGGCTTCCCGCCGGCGAAAGTGGTTCACATCAATAAGTGACCGTGCATTGAACCGGGGGCGCCGCGGCGAAAACCGCGGCGCCTTTGTTTTCAGGGGACGTATTTGACTTTTTGATTATTTATCAACGATGGGCACAATAGCCTTTGGCGAATAGTCAAAAAGTCAAAGACGTCCCCTGGACCTTGACAGTTTTGCGGGCGGAGGCTAAGATATAAGTAACGTTCGCCTATGAACACAAGGAACGCGGGATTATTTTATTCTTTCGTGGCCACGGCCTTTTTAGCGGCCGGGGGCCCGTGCGCCGCGGCCGGCAACGCGCCGTTGGAACAGCTGCTGGACCGCGCCGGGCACTCCGCCCCGGACTTTCCGCGACCGGCGGGGGGAAAGGACGATGCCGCCTGCCGCCTGGGCCAGGTGCCGCCCTGCCCCGGCGAAGCCGCCGAGGCCGCCGCCGCGCGCGAAGAATGGCTGCGGGCCGACAAGCTTTACGCCCCCGGCGTTTTTAATCCTCCTAAACAGGCGCGCATAGACGCCGCGCCCAGCTACGATGTGATGTTCCAGGGCTTCCACTGGTTCGCGGACAATTATTGGCTGCACTTCCAGAAAGGCTGGTGGGGGGAGCTGGCTTCGCACGCGCAGGACCTTAAAGCCGCGGGCTTTACCATGATCTGGTTCCCGCCGGCCGGCATAGGCAGCTATTACCAGACAGAGCTTTATAATCTGCATTCCCAGTGGGGCGATAAGAACGGCCTGCTTGCCGCGGTGCATGCCATGCACGCCAACGGCATAAAGGTGCTGGCCGACGCCGTGCTGAACCACCGCAGCGGCCGCGACGACTGGGCCGACTTCTTCAGCCCCGATTGGCCTACCACCGTGGTGGTGCAGAACGACTCCTGGCCGGGCGTCCCCGGTGCGCCGTACAACGGCAAAAGCCCCGACTATTCCGAGGGCATGCTGGACCCAGGCTCGCGCAATATCGACCACAGGAACCCGCAGGTGATGCGCGACTACATAGTGTTCCTGCGCTGGCTGCGCTATACTATCGGCTACGACGGCTGGCGCTACGATTTCGTGAACGGCTACGCGCCGCGGCATATACAGACGTTCAACGAAGGCTCGCAGCCCGCGTTCAGCGTGGGAGAATACTGGCAGCACGACAGGCAGGCGGAAGCCTCCTGGATGGACGGCACGGACAGTAGCCCGGGCAAGGCCAACGCCTCCTCGGCCTTCGACTACCCGACGCATTTTAACGTTGAGTACGCGGCTGCCAGCGGGGATTACGGCGGTCTCAACGATAACGGCAAGCCCTCCGGCCTGGTGGGCTGGTGGCCGATGAAAACTGTCACTTTCGTGGAGAACCACGATACGGCGCCGCGCGACCCGAAATTCGTTTTCACGCAGGAATACAAGGACCAGCGGATGCAGGGCTACGCGTATATCCTTACTCACCCGGGCATCCCCTGCGTGTTCTGGCCGCATTTCTTCGACTGGGGCCAGGGTTACCGTGCCCAGATCGTTAAACTTATGGCTATCCGAAAGGCGGCGGGCGTCAACTCTGTGAGCCCTGTTTCCGTGGTAGCGGCGGGCAAGGACCTTTACGCCGCGCTCGTTACCGGCGACAAACAGGACGTGGCGGTCAAGCTGGGCTCGAGCTGGGCATGGAACCCTCCCGGCGCCGCCTGGACGCTGGCCGCCAGCGGCGGCAGCTACGCTGTCTGGACCCGCCCGCGCTGATCATTCCCGGAAAAAAAGATCAATTAAAAGTGCACACCGCCCGGCCCGCCTGACTTATAGCGGTAGAAATTACATAAAATAACAGGGACCGCTGCGAGGATGCGGTCAGGACCCTATGATCAGTACGGAATCGAAACTTGTTCTGTATTCGCTTTTAACCCTGGGCCTGCTGCTGCTGGGCCTGGAAGTAGCGCTGCGGCTGGCCGGGTTCGGGTTTAGCGCGCCTGAGTTCCGGCCGCCGCCGCCGCCGTGCCTGGTGCTGGGCGCCTGCAATGACGGGGCCGGCGGCCTGTTCGTGAAAAAAGGCCCTGAGCTCTCCCTCCGGCCGGAATACAACGGCTGGTTCCACGAGCAGAGCTTCCCCGCGCTGAAACCCGCCGGCGAGTTCAGGGTCTTTATCCTGGGCGGGTCCAGCATTTACAATTTATACGGCCAGATGGAGAATTCCTACGGCGACGCCGGCAGGCGGGTGAGAGTGGTCAACCTGGGGGGCAACTCGTTCGGAACGGCGCGGCTGCTGCCCGTCTTCGACGAGATACTCGGCTATTGCCCGGACCTGGTGCTGATCTATTCCGGCCATAATGAATTCGTGGATATCAGGCTCGTCACCGACGTGCTGCGGGCCACCCCGCTGCAGCGGGACCTCCGGGCCCTGCTGCGCCCTTCCCGGGTCTGCCAGCTTGGCGAACTGGCGGTATATAAGGCCGGGATGCGGCTGATGCGGATGCGCAAAAAGCGCGGCCCCGGCTTTATGCGGTATTTCTCCACGCATAAAGGCCCGGACACGGACCGCGCCGGGGTTTATTCACTGTACCGGGAGTATCTCGCGGCAATGGTTAAAAAAGCCGGGGCAGGGAAGATCCCGCTGGAACTCGCGACGGTGGGGTATAACAGGATCTCCGCGCCCGCCGGCCCCGCGGCGGCCGTAGAGCTGCATAAAAAGGGGCTGGACCTGCTGCGCGAAGGGAAACCTGAAGAGGCTTTGCGGCTGCTGAACCGGGCGCTGGATATGGAAACCACGCCGCTGGGCGCGAACGAAACCTCGAACGGCATCGTCAGGGAGACCGCCGGCAGGTACAAAGTGCCGCTGCTCGACGTGGACGCCGTCCTGGCCGGGCAGGCCCCCGGCGGCATCCCCGGGTATGAACTGTTTTCGGACCAGTGCCATTTCAAGGACAGCACGTTCCTGGGGGAGTTGTTCCGCAAAGAAATACGCTCGGCGATCACGGCGGGCAACAGGGCCGGCCCCGGGACGGCCGGCAACCGATGAAAAAAAGGATAATTTTAGGCGTTTCCGCCTTCTATCACGACTCCGCCGCGGCCATACTCCGCGACGGCGGGATAATCGCGGCCGCCCAGGAAGAACGGTTCACCCGGAAGAAGCACGACGCTTCTTTCCCGGCCAACGCGGCGCGGTACTGCCTTCAGGCGGCCGGGGTTTCAGTAGAGGAGTTGGACGCCGTGGTCTTTTACGATAAGCCGCTGCTGAAGTTCGAGCGCATCCTTGAAACCTATTACGCCTTCGCCCCGCGCGGCCTCGGGACCTTCCTGGCGGCCATGCCCGCGTGGCTTAAGGAAAAGCTCATGCTGCGCAAGGTCATTCGCGACGAGCTGGCTAAGCTCGGCGGCGGCGAAGCGAAAGTGAAACTGCTGTTCACAGAACACCACCTTTCCCACGCGGCCAGCGCGTTCTATCCGTCCCCCTTCAGCGAGGCCGCTATTCTTACCATCGACGGCGTGGGGGAGTGGGCCACCGCCTCCATCTCTCACGGCCGGGACGGCCGGATCACAATGCTGCGCGAACTGCGTTTTCCTCATTCGCTGGGCCTGCTTTATTCGGCTTTCACCTGGTATCTCGGCTTCAAGGTGAATTCAGGGGAATATAAGCTTATGGGCCTGGCTCCCTACGGCGACCCGGAGGCGGCCCGGACGCGACGATTCCGCGAGATCATAAAAAGCCGCCTGGTCGCCGTTCATGAAGACGGCTCCATCCGGCTGGACCTGGATTACTTCGATTACGCGACCGGCCCGAAAATGGTGCGCGAGGACAAATGGCGCGCCCTTTTCGGCTTCCCGGCCCGCCGGCCCGGCGAAGAACTGCGGCCCGAGCACTGCGACCTGGCGCTGGCCATCCAGCAGGTGACCGAAGAGATCGTGGAATCCATGGCGCGCACCGCGAAAAAGCTGACGGGGGCGGAGAACCTGTGCCTGGCCGGCGGGGTGGCGCTCAACTGCGTGGCTAACGGCCTGCTGCTGCGCAGCGGGCTTTTCAAGGGCCTGTGGATACAGCCGGCCGCCGGCGACGCCGGGGGCGCGCTGGGCGCCGCGCTGAGCGCGCATCACATCTATTTCGGCCGGCCCCGGAACTCCGGCGGCGCCGCCGACAGCATGCGCGGCGCCCGCCTCGGGCCCGGCTTTTCCGACGAAGAAATTACGCGGGCCGCGCTGAAATACGGCGCCGTCGGCGTTCGCTGCGCGCCGTTCGGCGGGCTCTGCGAGCGCGTTGCGGAGATCCTGGCCGCCGGCGGCGTGGTAGGCTGGTTCCAGGGCCGGATGGAATGGGGGCCGAGGGCGCTGGGGGGCCGCAGTATCCTGGCCGATGCCCGCGACGGCCGGATGCAGAAAAAGGTCAACCTGAAGATCAAGTTCCGGGAAGGGTTCCGCCCTTTCGCCCCGTCCGTAATGCTGGAGCACGCGCGCGAGTATTTCGACCTGCCCGTCCCGTCCCCTTACATGCTGCTCACGGCCGGGGTAGCGGCCGGCAGGAGGAACGCCGCGCCTCCCGGCTATAATTCCTGGCCGGTAAGGGAGAAGCTCGGCTTTTCCCGGTCGGACATCCCCGCGGTGACCCACGTGGATTATTCGGCCAGGGTCCAGACGGTGGACAGGGAGACCAGCCCGGAGTACTGGCAGCTGCTGGACGCGTTCCGGAGAAGAACGGGCTGCGGCGTGCTCCTTAATACCAGCTTTAACGTCCGGGGCGA
>JAPLKJ010000003.1 GCA_026388125.1 Elusimicrobiota bacterium | reverse complement strand
CGCGCGCCCGCTCAGGAGCACCCGGCTTTCGGAAGAAGTCGCCCTGCCGGGCGGCCGGAAGGTTACGCTGCGCACCGATTTCGTGCCTTTCGCCAAAGTCTCCGGCGGCAACAGCCAGCTGCTGATATATTCGGTCTACGACTCCGGCCGGCATCGGGCCTACCTGATAACCGCTTTCCCGGTCAACGACGGGTTCGTCAAGAGCGTCATTTTCCCGGCGGGGCTAGGCGCCGGCAAACCGGTGCAGACCCGTTATAACGCCTACGTAGAAGGCCTTACCGACGCGGGTAAATTCAAAGGGACCCGCTCCGTTTCCTTCCGCTGATGCGGTCGCGGTCAATTAAGCGCGGTTACAATAAATTCAATTAACTTCGGGCCGAAGGTCCCGCGGTAGGCGTTGAAGGCTTCGGTATGGCCGCCGGGGGTTTCCAGGAAGGTCTTGGGACCCGGCGCGGCGTCGTATAGTTTTCTGCCCTGGGAGAAAGGCACCACCGGGTCTTTGGGCGAATGGATAAAAAGCTTCGGGCAGTTTATTCTCCCGATATAGCCGGCCGGGGAATGCCGGCCGCTGACGGCCACGTACGGCAGCCAAAGCGCGGGCCAGCCCCACCAGTGCCGCCGCAGAACTGCCGCCGCCACGCCCCTGTAAGAATTAAAAGTACCTTCCAGGACCATGGCCGCCGGCGTCAGGCCCGACTCGGCCACGGCCGCCACCGCCACGGCCCCGCCCAGGCTTTGCCCCAGAACTATCATCCGGCCGGGCTCTGCGCCCGGCAGCTTGCGGGCCTGCCGCAGCGCCGCTATGCCGTCCTGCACCAGCCCGTCTAGTTGCGGCTTGCCGCCGGAAGCGCCGTAGCCGCGGTAGTCGAAAATAAAAACATTGAAACCCTCTTTCGCCAGCCAGGCCGAATAAGGATAATGCGCCGTCATGTTCTGCGCGTTGCCATGGAAGTGCACTACGGTGCCCCGCGGCGGGCCGGCGGGGGGAAAATACATCCCGGTCAGTTCCGTACCGTCGCCTGAAGCGAATTTTATAACTTCGTACCTGGTCCCCGCCGCCGCGGGGTCGGAGAAGATCCCCGCGGAAGGCTGAAAGAACAGATGTGTGCAGCCGCACAGGGCGGCGGCCGCGGGCAGCAGGCAGGCGGGGTTAAATTTCATCAGGAGTTACGGCGGGGTCAGGAACTGGTGGAAATAAAGCCCGGCCTCTTTTGTTCTGCCGCGCCAGGAATACTCCAGCCGGGCGGAACTGTCGCGCGCCAGGCGCAGCGAGGCGGCGGCGGTGCCGGCCCACAGCGGGCGGGTGTCGCCCAGAAAATAACCTATATAGCGGGCTTCGGCCAGCAGCCGCACCGGGCCGAGGTCGGCCAGCACGCCGGCTTTCAGGCCGCCGCCGGTGCGCCAACCGGAGTTCAGGGCAGGGCCGAAGGCGCTGTCGCCCACCACCATGGCGTACCAGAGCTGGCGCATGACGCTTTCCGTTCCTGCGGCCACCCCGGCTGCGGCGCTCATGGCCCAGACGGCGGCCTTGCCGGTCTGGCGGCCAGCTTCGTCGGCCTGCTCGACGCCGGCCGAGAGCTCCCAGGACTGCCGGCGCATCCAGTCGTCCCAGGGGTTCAGGCTGACTATATGCACCAGCCTGCCTTCCTTCACAAAAAGCCGGTTGTAGCGCGGCTGATAGCGCAGGCGGAGATTGCCCATCTCCAGCGCGGCGTCCTGAAGATAGCCTTCCGGCGCGTCCAGCAGGTCCTGCACCGCGAAGCGGCCGTGAACTTCATACGCCGGCCCGTTCGAAAGCGTTACCAGCCCCGCGCCCACCCGCAGGCTTTCGTGGGCTTTGCGCAGCGAAGGCGGCGGCGGCGGCGCGCCGGTGAAAGTAAGCTGCTGCCCCAGCGGCGCCCTGGCCGCCAGCAGGGGGTCGGTGCGCATATCGAGCTCCGGCTTCCTTATGCGCCCGGCGTAGAAACGCCAGCTCAGGTAATCGGCCGCCAGCTCTAGCACCGCGGCTTTGCGCGCCGGACTCTGGGCGTCAAGCCGTTTAAGCGCGGCGGCCTGGTCGCCGCGCGCCAGTTCCAGCACGACAGGCTTTTCTTCCTCGTAAAGCTGGCTTCGCTTCCAGTCCACCGTCCGCCAGAGCGACGGGCGCCAGGCCGGGGGGGCCACCGGCGAGGCGGAGATGACCGCTTTGGCCGTATCGGAAGGAATAACCCAGAAACGGAAAAGCCCGTCGAGCTTCAGCTCCGGCTTTACGATATCCAGCAGCGGAATAAGCTGCCAGGAGCAATTGCGCGTAAAGAAAAGATAAGGGAAAGAAGCCTTGCCGAGTTCCCAGGAATGGCGCAGCAGCCGGTCTAGCTCGTCCTGGGTGAGGCTGAGCGGGTACTCCCAGAGGTCGCGGTTCTCTATGTTGTGGTATTCCTGTATCTTAAGATAATACGGGATGGTGGAGAACTGGCCCGGGTAGGCGCCCACCAGGCCTTTCAGGGCGAAAAGCACGCCGCTGGCCGCGTCGGCGGTGGCCGCGTAATTTATGGTGTAATCCAGCAGGTCGGCCCCGGCCGCGCCGCGCTTGTGCAGGCGCAGGAAAGTATGGCCGTACAGCGTGGAAGGGTTGTTAAGGTAGCCGGCGGCGAACAGCAGGCTCACCGATTCCGGGTCGAGCACGGCTCGCCACTCCTCGAACTCCCGGCATTGGGGCGGGGGGATGGCCGAGGCGGGAATGCGGAATTTCTCGCGCAGCCAGCGGTACCGCTCAGGGAACGCGCATTCAGGGCTGTCGTCGGGCCTGCCTTCGAAAAAAAGCCCGTCTATCGCGGCTTCAAGCTCCAGCCGGGGACTGATATTTCCCCATTTCGCCAGGAAGAACTTCGGGTTCACCGACGGACTGCGGTAGCGGCCGAAAATATTCTTTTCGTAATACAGGAGCTTGTGCCAGTAAGGGTGCGTCCAGGCTTCCGCTTTTACGGCGGCTTCCCTTATCGCCAGGCGCTGCAGGTCTTTGTCCGGGGCGATGGCGAAAACGGCCGTCGGAAGCAGCAGAAAGGCCAGAAATAAAGAACGGACCGGAGGTGTTACCCGCCCGGTCCGTTGGTGTTCCATTCTCTGCGTACGTCCTATCAGATGCTGCTGACGAGCCGGTTGATCTCGTTAACGGCGGTCTTCGCGTCGTTGGCGGCGAAGATGGCGGAGTGATTCTTCTGCAGCAGCTCGGTGAACTTCGCCGGAGCGATGTTGTAGAGGCTGGCCAGGTTGGTCACGAATTCGCCCTTGCCGGCGGCCACGTCGCGGGACAGGTCCTTGTAGTTG
>JAPLKJ010000117.1 GCA_026388125.1 Elusimicrobiota bacterium | reverse complement strand
TGATCAACGGCGTTTACGTGAACCTGCTCGCCCCGATCATTATCGCCAAGAAGACCAAGGTCATCATGCTGGCCACCATCTCCGGCGCGGCCGTCAACATAGCGGCCAATTTCGCCCTTATCCCGTATTTCGGCATCTTCGGCCCCCCGTGGGCGGCCTTCGCGGCCTACTGCGTAATGGCGCTGATAGTGTATTATTACGGCCGCCGTTATTTCCCGGTGCCTTACGAGCTGAAACGCCTGGCCATGGCGGCTTTCGCGGCGCTGCTGGTCTGTTCCCCGGCCCTGGCCGGCTGGCAGGCCGCAGGCTGGCCCTGGACGCTTTACCGCCTGGCCGCTATCTGCGCCTACCCCGCGCTGCTGTACGCCGCGGGTTTCTTCCTGCCGGAGGAAAAGAACAAGGCCCGGGAGCTGCTGGCCCGCTTCGGCTTAATGCCCAAGCCGGGCGTAGGTCTTTAGGCACTCCCCCGCCGGCTTCCTCCACTGTATAATATCCCGATGAATTTTTTATTGCTGCTGCCGGCGTTATGCCTGCCCCTGTCGGTTTATTCCTCCGATTTCAGCCTCAACTCCGCCTTCGTGGCGGACCTTCCCGCGGCGGCGGATTCGCCGGTCCCCAAGGCGCCGGCGCCCCTGGCGGAGTGGACGGTGATGTATTTCGTCAACGGCAAGAACAACCTGGAAAGCTCGGCCATGATGGACATGAACCAGCTGGAGCTGGTGGGCACCACCGCCAGGGTCAGGATAGTGGCGGAACTTGGCCGCATGAACGGCCAGCCGGAGGGAGACGATCACAGCGAAGGCGACTGGACCGGCGTGCGCCGCTATCTTATAGTCAAAGATGCCGATACCGGCCGGATAACTTCTCCTGTGCTTATGCAGCGCGCCCGCTACGACATGGGCGACTGGAAGGAGCTGGCGGGCTTCATCCAATGGACCAAGGCGAATTATCCCGCCCGCCGTTACGCGCTGGTCCTCTGGGACCACGGCAACGGCTGGAAACCGGTGGACCCGGCCAACGCTCCGCATTTTAACGACAAGGGTTTTTCCCTGGACGAGGAGACCGGCAGCGAGATCTCCACGCCGCAGATAGCGCTGGCGCTGAAAGCGGTGGGCGGCGTGAATTTCCTGATGCTGGACGGCTGCAACATGGCCATGGCTTCGGTAGCCTACGAGGTTAAGGACTACGCCGAGGCTCTGACGGCTTCCGAGGAAAGCGAGCCCGGCGTGGTGGTGCGCTACGCGCAGTTTCTGGGCATGCTGAATGCCAGGCCCGCCATGAGCGCGGACGAATTCGCCGCCAACACGGTGCGCACCTACCGCGATTATTTCCTGAATTCCTCCGGTGACAGCGAGGGCACGCAGCTGACGCAGTCGGCTGTGCGCCTGGCGGGTATGGTCCCGTTCCGGGTTAAGCTGGACGCCTGGGCGGCCGCCGCCGTGCACGCCGAGCCGCAGGCACTGAGCGCCGCAAAAAAGAACGCCAGGCTCTACGGCGAGGACCCGGAATTTAAGGACCTTTATGATTTCGTGGAGCTGGTGACCGCCGGCACCGCGCAACCCGGCCTGAAAGCCCGCGGCCGTGAAGTAATGCGGTTCATGAAAGACGAGCTCGTGATAGAGAACTGGGCGCAGGACGCCGCCAGCCACGGGCTTTCCATCTACGTGCCCGACGCCTACGACCCGCTGTACGACGGGCTGGCCTGGGCCAAAGACGGCAGCTGGGACGAGTTCGCCCGCTTCATCGCGACCATCAAATAATAGTTTATTTTTCCTGCTGCAGCTTGCCGAAGGCGGCTACGCCTATGGCGGTGCTGGCCAGGCAGAACACGCCTATGGCGCCCAGGTCCGCCCAGACGGAGAAAGCGCCCTGCCCCAGCATTATGATGCGAAACAGGTCCACGGCGTAGGTCACGGGGTCGAACAGGCTGATATCTTTAATGTACGGCGCGGCGGTCCCCAGGTCGAACAGCGCCCCGCTGAAGAAGAACAGCGGCCAGGTAAGGAAGCTCATCACCAGCCCGAACCCCTCCATGGATTTCATCCTGGCGCCGATGGTAAGGCCAATGTTGGTTATCATGTAGGAAACCGGGAAAGCCGCGGCCAGGCACAGCAGCACTTTCAGCGGGTTCAGCGGTATGATGAACACCGCGCCTATCAGCACCAGCAGCAGCGTTTCGATTATCGCGCCCAGCATTCCCCCCAGCGCCTTGCCCACGAACAGCGTGGCCCTGGAGATGGGCGCGGCCAGCACTTCCTTCAGGAAATCCAGCCGCTTGTCCCAGATTATGTACAGCCCGTAGGTTATGGAGGTGAACAGTATCACCATGGCCATGATGCCCGGGAAGATGAACTGCTGGTAGGTGTAGCCCGGCACGGGGCTGGTGCCCGAAGCCATGCCCTTGCCCATCACGAACAGGAAAAGCAGCGGCGAGATCAGGATGGAGACGATGCGCTCTTTCTCGCGGAAGAAGATCTTGGCTTCGCGCAGCAGCAGGGCGTAGATGGCGTTGAAGTTAGGCATGGCTTATTTCCGGCTCTTCACGGCGGCTATGCGCTCGAAGATGCCTTCGGACCTCTCTTCGGCGTCGTCGCTGATCTGCTGGCCGGCGAACTTAAGGAACACGTCGTCGAGCGTGACGCGGCGCACTTCCACCTCGTCTATCCGGCCGCCGGCGTTGAGCAGGGCCTGCAGGTTCGCGCCGGAATTGGCGATGCCTATGGCGTAGCGGCCGTTCTCGCGCTCGACGCTGTTGACGAACGGCAGCGCCCGGAGCGCCGGCTCGTCGATCTCCCCTTTGAGGAAGACCAGGTCCTGCCCCACTTTTTTCTTCAGCGCCTCCGGCGTGTCCAGCTCTATTATTCTGCCCCTGTTTATGATGCCGATGCGGTCGGCCAGGCTGTCGGCCTCTTCCATGTAGTGGGTGGTCAGGATTATGGTGGTGTTGTGCGCCTCTTTCAGCGCCCGGATGTGGGTCCAGACCGCCTTGCGGCTGGCGGGGTCCAGGCCCAGCGTGGGCTCGTCGAGAAAAAGTATTTTAGGGCCGTGTATGAGCCCGCGCGCTATCTCGAGGCGGCGGCGCATGCCGCCCGAAAAGGGCGGTCAGCAGGTCGTCGACGCTGGGCTCCTGGAACACTATGCCTATGTTCCTGCGCACGTCCAGCGGCTGGGTTATGATGTCTTTGCCGGCCACCAGCGCGGTGCCCGACGTGGGCTGCACCAGCGTGGCCAGCATGCTTATCAGCGTGGTCTTGCCCGCGCCGTTGGGGCCCAGCAGGCCGAATACTTCCCCCTCTGGTATCTCCAGCGACACGCCGTCGACGGCGGTGACTTCCGAGTAGCGCTTTACGAGGTTGTCGGTCTTGATCGCGGGCATACATAGATTTTAGCAAATATGGCCTCCGGGCCCCGCCGAGGAACGGGGTTAGCAAAACCTTCGCGGAGGGCTCGGCTTGCGTAGCGCCGAGCCCGAGTGATGAGGGGCGGCCACGGTGTGGCCGACCCCGCGTTTTGCTAACCCCGTTCCTCGGCGGGGCTGGGTAGCGGAGAATTTGTGCGTATGTTAAGAAAAAATGGTCAATCTTTCGCGCGCAGCATGGGGACGAAACGCACGGCGCAGACATTGCGCTCGTTGAGGCCTGCGGCGGTCCTGGTGAAAAGCTTGAGCTCCTGCGGCTCCGGGCCTACGGGGATCGCCAGGCGCCCGCCGGGCTTGAGCTGCGCGGCCAGCGCCGGCGGCACGGTTTCGGGCGCGCAGGTCACTATTATGGCGTCGTAAGGCCCGTTCTCGGCCCAGCCGGCGGCCCCGTCGCCTGTTTTGAAGCGGATGTTGGTGTAGCCAAGCTTAGCGGTCTTTTCGGCGGCCTGCCGTGAAAGGCCGGCGAAGAACTCTACGGTGTAAACTTCGGCGGCGAGCTCGGCCAGCACCGCCGTCTGGTAGCCGCAGCCGGTGCCTATCTCCAGCACTTTTTCCCCGCCTTTCAAACAAAGCAGTTCGCTCATCAGGCCCACTATATAGGGCTGCGAAATGGTCTGGCCGCAGTCTATGGGCAGGGGGTGGTCGTCGTAGGCGGTGGAGACCAGCCCGGCAGGTACGAAAAGATGCCGTTTCACCTTGCGCAGCGCGGCCAGCACGCGCACGTCCTTCACGCCGCGCCGCACCACCTGGTCCTCCACCATCGTCAGGCGGATGAAATCCAGGTACTCGGCGTGGCGGTCTTTCAGGATGTCGTCGGGCACTACCAGACCCCTTTCTGCACCATGAAGCAGGCGGAGATGGTCTTTATGCCGTAAACGGAGGCTTTCGCTATCGCCTCCCGGGATTCGGAACCGGGCTGCAGCCAGAGGGTCTTTATGCCCAGTTTGCTGCATTCCTCCACCACTTTCTCCGTGACGGCCGGCGGCACTACTGTAATCACCAGGTCGGGCTTGTTCTCTATCTCCGCCAGGCTCTTATAGAGATCGCTGCCCAGTACTGTTCCGCCTTTGGGGTTGACGCCTTTCACCGGATAACCGGCTTTGAGCAGGTCGCGGAAGATCTTATGCCCGTACTTCGAAGCGTCGCCGGAGACGCCCACCACCGCGATCGAGGAATACTCTCTGTTATTCATGGTTTTACTCCGGCAGTTGGCCGAAATCGGAGCGCAGGCGTTCTTCCCAGGCGCCCGGCCGCGGAAAATTCGCCAGTTCCAGCACCAGCGCGAAAGCCGCCAGCAGGTAAAAATCCCAGTAATAGCCGGTCAAAATGAACAGGATCAGCCCCGAGACGGCCGGCAGTTCGCAGACGGCGGCGCGGAGAAGCGCCAGGCGCGTTAACAGCAGTATCGTTTCGCCGGGGGTCGGTTTTTTTACGGCTTCGGCCCGCCCGGCCAGCTTCAGCGCTGCCAGCGCCGACGCGCCTGTCAGGTAGAGCGCGAACTTCAGAACGTACGCGGCCGGCGGGACCAGCGGCGGGGTATAACCCCGGTGCTTAAGGAATTCAACGATGAGGGTGTAGAACACTATGGCGGCGATTATCCCCCCGGCCGCCGCCGCGGCAGTCAGATATCTTTTCGTGAGCGTCGCTTTATCCATGCCCGTCTCCCCGGCTAGTATTTGTAGAACTCCGTGCCGTCGGCGTCCTTGTGCGCGCAGTCCAGCAGCAGCAGTCCGTAATTAGCGGAATCCGGCGCTGAAAAATACAGCCAGCCGCCGGTATCGGCGCCGGCCTTGCCGGGCGCTTTGTCGTATTCCTTCGAATCTATGACCGTAACCCCGGCGGTGCGCAGGTGCCCGGGCAGTTCAAGCTCCGGTATCTCTCCGCCCAGCGCGGCCGGCCCGGCGGGGTAGGCGCCGCCCTTCTCGGCGTAATAGGCCTGCAGCCTGACGCGCAGGCCCTGCAGCGTTTTCCTGGCCGCCTCGGCGCGCGCGTGGTTCTCTTTTTCCGCGGCCTGCGCCAGGAGCTCCGCGCCCAGGGCGTCTTTCACCTTCGCGTCGAAACTTCTCAGCTCCGCGGCCAGCGCGTCGAGCTTTTCGGGCTTTACTTCGGCGCCGCGCTCAAGCAGCAGGGACAGGTCTTTCACTGTTTCAGCTATTTCAGGGGCATATCTGCCGGACGCCGGTACCGCGGCCGGCGGCGCGGCGTTCTGCCCGGATGGCGCCGCGTCCTGGGCGGCCGCCGCCGCAGCTGAAAGCAGCAGGGCGAAGAGCAGGCTCCTCATAATTTCCAGTTCTCCAGTTCGGGAATGAACTTGAAGTCCGTAAGGTCGAACTGGATCGGCGTGACCGAGATATAGCCGGCGTTGACGGCGTTGAGGTCGCTGGCCGAATCTTTATCCCTGGGTATGAAATCCCCGGTCATCCAGTAATAGGTCTGGCCGTGGGGGTCCGTGCGCTTGTCGAACCAGTCGTTGAAAGAGGTCCGGCTCTGGTTGGTTACCCTCACGCCTTTGATCTTCGCCCGCGGTATGTTGGGCAGGTTCACGTTGAGCAGCGTCCCGGGCGGCAGCCGGCGTTTCTTCATCCCGGCCGCTAACTTTACGGCAAAAGCGGCGGCGGCGGAGAAATCCGGCTTAACGAAAGTGTCCAGTGAAATAGCGATCGACGCAATGCCCAGCAGCGCGCCTTCGGTGGCGCCTGAAACGGTGCCGGAGTAAAGTATGTTGTAGCCCAGGTTCCCCCCCAGGTTAATGCCCGAGACCACCAGGTCGGGCCGCTTTTTCATTATCGCCTTTATGCCGAGCTTCACGCAGTCGGCCGGAGTGCCGCTGGCCGCGTAGCCGAAGAACTTCCCGTTGCGGTTCGCCGGCACCACGCGCAGGGGGTCGGTGATGGTGATGGCGTGCCCTACGGCGCTGCGCTGGGTGTCAGGAGCCACCACGGTCACATTGCCGAGCTTTTTCAGCGCCGTCGCCAGCGCATAGATGCCTTCGGCGTAGATCCCGTCGTCGTTGGTGATAAGTATTTCCATTGGTTCCGCCTGTAAAAAAACCGGCCCGCGCCGGCGTTCTTTTTTCGTTTTGTAATTCCCCGACCGGCTTGTCACACCGCTTTCTTAAAGCCTCAAGTCCGTGTAAATTCTATCATATCCAAAATAAGAAAAGGCGGCCCGTTGCAAGGCCGCCTCTTCGGGATGGATGGATATCTTACTTTTTAGCAGCGGGTTTGGGCGTATCCTTCTTGTGTTCCTTTATTTCCGCTTTTTTTTCGTGCTCCTTGGCCATTTTGTCCTTGCAGGCGGCCGAGAGGCCGGCTTTGTGCTCCCTTATGCATTTCATCTTCTCGCCGTGACCGCCCTTTATGTCCTTGCAGAACTTCTCCATGTCGGCCATGCAGGGATGATCTTTCATCCAGCCTTTCCCCATACCTTCCTTTGCGGGCATGTCCGCAGCTGCAGGCGCTGCGGGGGCTACAGCCGGAGCGGCCGGGGTTTCGGGAGCAGCGGCGGGGACTCCTGCGGGCGCCGCGGCCGGGGCGGGCGCGGCCTCAGGCGCGTTTGCCTGGATAGTGGAGGTCTCGCCGGCCTGAGCGGCCGTGGTCTCCGGCGGATTCGGCACGGCTGCGGGAGCTTCGGCGGGGACAGCCTCAACGGCCGGGGCAGGCTGGGCGGCGGGCGCCGGGGTCTGGTCCTGCGCCGCGGCGAAGGCCGGCAGCAGCAGAGCAAGGCCCGCTATAAGCAATTTTGAGTTTTTCATGTTTTCATCTCCTGTGAAATTTAACTTCACTTAGAGTATAGCGCAGAAAAGTTTAGCGTAAGGTTAAAATAGAATTAAAAAAATTTAATCTCCGCTGCCGTGCTGTCGCGGACCGGCGCGGACCTTCTCTAGGCGTGTGTTTTAGTTCCCGGCTCCGGCTTTGTTGAAACTACGCTTTTCTTTCTGTCCGCCCTGCGCGGTTCTCTCGTTCTGTCCCCGTTCACCCTTCCCGGCCCGCCTGCCGCGCGCTGCTGCCAGTTTAGCCGCGCAGGCCCGGGAAAGTACCCCCGAGTGCTGCGTAATGCACGTCATCCTGGCGGCCTGGCCGCCCTGTACGTCACGGCAGAATTTCTGTATGTCGGTCGTGCAGGGTTGGTCGTCAGGGGGCCTGGCCCCGGCCCTGCCCGCGGTGTTCCGGCAGGCGGCAGAAAGGGCGGTTTCGTGCCGCTTAAGGCATTTCAGCTGCGCGGCGCGGCCGCCCTGAACGTTGCGGCAGAATTTCCGCAGCTCGGCCGCGCAGGAGCACTGCTGCGCGGCGTCCTCCGTTCTTTCCGTTTTCCCGGCGGCCGGGGGCGCGGTAGCGGTGTCGGCCGGCTGCGTGCCGCCGTCCGCCGCGGCGGTTCCTGCCGGGGTTTCGGCGCTTATCACCGTGGCGCCGGAGCCGGCCTCGCCGGCCGGGCCGTCCGTCCCTTCAGGCGAAGCGGGAATGATCTTTATCTTCCCGTCCCCTTCGGAGCCGCTTTGAGCCGCTGCGAAAACCGGCAGCAGCAGGGCCAGGCACGTTATCAATGTTCCCAGGTTCTTCATTATATCCCCTGCAGCTCAGCTCCGGGCCGCGGCCGGCTCGTTCTCCCGCATAAGATAGGCGCCGGCGGGAACGAACAAGGCGCCGAAAATAATATAGAAGCGCCAGTAGGTCTTGTGCAGCTCGCTCCAGAACATGCCGCCGCCGTGCGAGCTCATCCACCAGGCCAGCATGGACAGGCTGAACGTGAGGATGGTGGGCACGAGCATCAGCGGCAGGAATTTTTTAAACGACAGCTTCCAGTCAGTCATGATGGTCACCACAAAAATACCCAGCAGCGGCCCGTAAGTGAACGAAACCAGCCGGAAGGCCAGCCAGAGCAGGTTGTCCAGGTTCTTCAGCGCCAGTGCGAAGACCAGGAACAAAAGCCCGAAGCCGACGAAAGAGATCCGGGAAACCCGCACCGTATGGGCTTCCGTGGCGCCTTTGCCGAAGAACGGCTTATAGAAATCCATGGTGAAAGCCGTGGATAAAGAAGCCAGGGCCGAGTCCGCGCTGCCCATGGCCGCCGAAGCGACGGCGGCCAGCAGCAGGCCCCTCAGGCCGTGCGGCATCACCGTAAGGATGAAGCGCGGGAAGACGTGGTCGTTGTCCGTCATGCCCGCTATCAGTTCGGGGTGCACCTGCGCGTAAGCGTAAAGCGCCACGCCGATGCTCAGGAACAGGAAGGCTATGGGTATGCCCAGCAGGCCGGTCAATATCAGGCTCCAGCCGGCTTTTTTGCTGTTATTACAGGCCAGCAGGCGCTGCACCATGTCCTGGTCGGTGCCGTAGGCGGCCGAGGAATTGAAAAAGCCCCACACCGTCATCAGGCCCAGCAGCGCCATGTTCTCGGGCTTGAACATCTCCAGGAAGTTGAACTTGTTGTAGATGGTGCCGTCGGAGCGCACGGCGTGCGAACCGTAATCTACTATGGTGCCTACGCCGCCGGGCACGTGCGCCACTATATACACCAGCGCGGCCGTGGCGCCGGAGATGAGCAGCGTGAACTGCAGCAGGTCCGTCCAGGCTACCGCTCGCCCCCCGCCGATGGTAGTGTAGGCGAGGATGCAGAAAACAACGATGCAGACGCAGCTCTGGTAGGAGAGCGCGCCGCCGGAGACCACTTCCACCACCTTGGCTATGGCCACTATGCGCACCGTAGAGGCCAGCGTCCGCGTGACAAGGAAATAGGCCGAGCAGGTGGTCCTGGCCGGCGGGCCGAAGCGCTCGGCCACCGCCTGGTAAATGGAGGTCACTTTCAGCCGCTGGAAATGCGGCAGGAAGACCAGCGCTATAAAAAAGACCGCGGCTATGTCGCCGGGGTTGCTGAGCAGGTAGCGGTAATCGGCGCTGTAGCCCTCGGCAGGCGTGCCCACGAAGGTGAGGGCGCTGATGCAGGTGGCCATGAAGCTGGCGGCAGTTACCAGCCAGGGGATGGAGCGGTTGGCCAGGAAATAATCCTCGGTGGTCTTAGAGGTGCGCCGCGCGGCCCACCAGCCGATGGAAGCCAGCACCAGGACGTAGCCGACCAGTACGGCGGTATCGAGGAAGCCGAATTTTAAAGTTACTGGCATGTTAAATGCGCGGAGCGGCCTGCCCGGGCGCTACTTGCGCCCGTAGATCCAGCTAAGGAAAGCGCCCCATTTCGTTTCGTTGGCGAAAGGGAGGGTCCAGTAGTCCGTCTCGAGGAATTTCGCGAACGCGTCCCACGAGCCGCCGATGATCTTCACCGGCGGCACGTGCACGGAGATCCCGTGCGCGCGGCTGAAATCGTAGCCGGTGTTGGAGACGCCGGTGTAATAATATTTGTCGATCAGGCCGCCGGCGATGAAGGCCATAAGCGCCTGGCCGGTCTCATGGACCCGCTGCTGCGCCGGAGTGTCCTTGGGGGTGTTCTCCAGCACCAGGCGCACGAAGTCGTAAAGGTCGCCCGACATGGACACCCGGCTGGCTACCGCCGCCGAGGTGGCCAGCGTCACGCCGAAGATGTCGAAACGGGCCGTGAGCGGAATGGCTTTGTCTATGGCGGTCCGGTCGTTGAGCGCCATCTCCGCGTCAACCCAGGCATCGAGCTTCCGGCCGAAGGCGGAAAGCTGGCCGGTGCGTATCACCGAGGCGTGCGCGCCCGCTTTCGTCAATTGCTTTACCAGGTTCACGTAGCTGGCGGCTATCCCTTCGCCCAGCGTCTCGCTGGACACGGAAGCGGAACCGTTCAGCGTTCTCAGCAGCTCGCTCACGTCGTAGCCCACCGACAGCATCAGCTCGCTGGAGCCCACTATCACGTCGGTATAATCCTTTATCTGCCAGGCCACTTCGCCCATCTGCATTATGCAGGAGGTCATCACGAACGCGTCCACGCGCCCGGTAGCCTGCATCAGGAGGCGCAGCTCCGGCAGGGTCACGTAGTTCTTGGTCTCGACGTCTATCAGCGTGCCTTTTTCCAGGGGGGTCTTCTTCTGGTCGAAGAAGCCGTTGCCGTGGCCGTAGATCACGAAAACATAGCGCCTGGCCGGGTAATTGGTCTTGGCCCATTTCGTGAAGTCCGCGGCCTTGTGCCAGTCCCCGGTGTCGGTGGAG
>JAPLKJ010000046.1 GCA_026388125.1 Elusimicrobiota bacterium | reverse complement strand
CGGTCCTTGTCTGCGCCTCGGTGTTGTGGCTTGTTCTCCCGACGAGAGCCGGGGCCGGCGCGGCTTCCGCGGCCGTGGTGCGCCACGGCGGCGAGGTCGTGGCCAGGCTGCCGCTGGACAGGCCGGGCGCGCGCACTTTCTGTTTTGAGGCCGGGCGCATAACGGTGGAGGTGGTTCCCGGCAAAGGGGTCTGTATATCGGAGTCTAACTGTCCAGAAAAGATATGCGTGCACGCCGGCTGGATAAGCAGGCCGGGGGAGACCATAGCCTGCCTGCCGAACAAACTGCTGGTCGAGATAGAAGGGGAAAACCAGGAATATGACGCCGTCACCTATTGAAACCCTGCCGGAGCAGGGACGGAACGTCTACCGCTCAGCGTCGCTGGTGGCCATAGCCTGCGTGCTGCAGATAGCGGAGTCGATGGTCCCGTATCCCATACCGGGCGTCCGCCTGGGCCTTGCGAACATGGTCACGCTGGTGACCATGGCCGACCTGGGTTTTGCCAGCGCCATGGAAGTGGCCGTCCTGAGGACGGTGGTCAGTTCGCTGATACTCGGCTCCTTCCTCTCGCCGGGGTTCATGCTCAGCTTTTCCAGCGCGGTGGTGAGCACCGCCGTGATGTGCGCGCTCTGGCGCTTTTCCCTCGCCTTCCCGGCCTGGGGGTTCAGCCTGATCGGAATAAGCATAGCCAGCGCGGTGGCGCACAACGCCACACAGCTTTGCATGGCCTACCTGGTGATGATAAAACATAAGAGTATTTTTTATTTCGCCCCGTGGCTGGTCATCAGCGGCGTGCTTATGGGCTGGCTCACCGGGCTGGTGGCCGCCGAGGTGCTGAAAGGCCTGAAGAAGGGCGCGGCCCGGGCGGATGCGCCGCTTTCCCCGGCGCGCGCGGAGCCTGCGCGCCCCGCCGCTAACGCTTTTCTGCGCGGGCTGGCCCCGGAGTGGAAGATAACCGGTGCGGCGCTTATGATCTGTTTTGTCCTGCTTTCGAAGAACCGGCTGGCTTTCCCGTCCGCGGCTTCCGTCCTGCTTGCGCTTATGCTTTTTACCCGCCTGCGCGCGGCTCAATATTCCTTAGTGCTCCGCAAGCTCAGGGGCATCTCCTCGCTGGCGGCTTTTTCCTTTATTTTCCCGGCCCTGTTCGGTCACGCCGACGGAGGCGCGCTGCTTTTTTCGGCCGGCCCGGTAAATATAACCGCCGGCGGGCTGGCTAACGGCGCTTTTTTCGCCTCGCGGATAATGCTCATGGCCTGGACCGGCTTCCTTCTTAACCTGTACGCCTCGCCGGAGGAAAT
Source organism: Elusimicrobiota bacterium (assembly GCA_026388125.1). Lineage (GTDB taxonomy): Bacteria > Elusimicrobiota > Elusimicrobia > Elusimicrobiales > UBA9959 > UBA9959. The sequence goes on along the minus strand of JAPLKJ010000046.1, from coordinate 393 downwards.
AGCGGCCGGTATGCGGCGGCTCGGCCGCCCGCTCGGCTTTTTCGGAGTGCCGGTGGAGAGGTTCGCGGCCATAATCAGCATTTCCTGGAGCGAGATCCCGTCCTTTTCCGCGCGCGCGAAGGCCGTTATTTCCGGCAGGTTCTCCGGCGGCGGCGGCTGGAAGCGCAGGCCGCTGGGCTGGTTCGTGGAGCTCACGGCCGGCGTGGTTTCCGCCATGTATTGCGGCCGGGACGCGGCCGGGCTGGACCTTGAAGGCAAAGCCGCCTGACGGGCGGTATTCGAAGGAGAACTACAATGGAAGAAAATATGCTTGAGAAAGTAAAGCTGGGAAAGCTTCCGAAGACGGTCAAGCTGTACATCAGCATGTTCCTGGTAGTGATGACCTGCGGCTAC
>JAPLKJ010000134.1 GCA_026388125.1 Elusimicrobiota bacterium | reverse complement strand
GCCAACATGAAGGCAGGGGCGCTTTACCGCGTGGACCTGAACGCCGAAGTGCTGCGCAATTGCGCCCCGGGCCAGCCGGACATACGCCTTTTCGCGCCGGACGGCGCCGAGGTGCCCTACTCGCTGGTGAAAGCTGAATACGTGAAGAAGGCCGCCGAAACTTACGCGGCCGAGATAACCGGCTACCAGGCCGACGGCCGCGAGGCGGTGCTGGAGTTCAGCCTTAACGGGCGGTTCCTGCCGGTCACCTCTGTGGAACTTTCGATAGCGGACAGGGATTTCCGCAAGGACGCGGAAGTATTCGGCAGCGCCGACGGAAAGAATTGGAGCCGCCTTGGCGCGGGCGCCATTTACGATTATTCCTCGCAGGTGGACCTGCGCCGCACGCGGCTGGACTTCCCGCGCTCCGCGCACAGGTTCTACCGGCTTAAACTGCGCGACACCGAAGAACAGCCTGCCAGGGGCAAGACCGTCAGCTTGAAATACGACGGCATAGACCTTAACATTACAGGCGGGAAAGGCCTTAAGCTGCGCATAGACGGGGTAACGGCCCGCACCGGCGGCCAGGACTCCGTGGTGGGCGTCTACGACGAGGCGAGTTTCGAACCGTCGGCCGCCGGCGAGAACAGGGACAACACCTCTTACATCGTTATAAACAAGGGCCTGCCTTTCGACAAGGTGGAGTTCGCCGTTGAGGACGGCTTCTTCGTGCGCGAGTTCACGGCCTGGTACAGCGATACAGGCGCTGAAGATTCTTACAGGCGGCTGGCCGGCGGTAATATTTTCCGCTTCCCGTCCGGCTGGCCGGACGGTGAGCGCACCTCGGCCGAGATCTCAAGCCCCGGCCACGCCTTCTATAAATTCGTTTTCAATAACCGCAACAACCCGCCGCTGCGCGTTAAGTCCCTGCGGTTCAAGTGGCTGCGGCGCAGCGTATATTTCATAGCGCCGGCCGCTATGCCCTCATTGACGGTGGCCTACGGCAGGCCGGACACCGCGCCGCCGGCCTACGACGTGGAGAACTTCGTGAACCAGGGGAACTGGGAACAGCGGACGGCCTTGGCGCTGCGCCTGGGCGCGCCGGTACTTACCCCCGGCTACTCCCCGGAGGCGCCGGCGGACAAAAAAACGAAGACCGAAAAGGACCTGCTTACCGGGATCCTGGTGCTGGTGGTGGCCGGCATGGGCTTCTGGCTTTTCAACCTGCTGAAGAAGATCAGCCCGCCCGCAGCGCCGGGGAAGGGCGACAGCGGCGTATAGCCAAAGCCTGCCTGACAGAACCTACTGACCCACGCCTTAGTAGTCTTTTAAGCTACGCCCCGCAGAGACCCTGCGGGGCGTTCTTTTAGGCATTGACATATTCCTGCCGCGGTGTATACTATAAGATAAGGGTAGAATAAGGCCAAGGCAGGGAATATGCGCGATAAAATTGCTGCATTTTTAGCTGTAGCGCTGCTGGCGGGGGCGTATTATCTTCCGGGCCTCCGGAGCTCCGGTCCATATCCGGCTGACCTCAGGGACGCGCCGAATTCAGGGCAGGCTTTTAACGCGCTGCCGGGTTCTTCAGCCTCCGGCAATACGGCTGTTCCGCCGCCGGCCGCTCCTCAGAGCAACGAAACGAACTACTGCGGCCCGGACGTTTCCGTTCCGTTAGGCAACGTACTTCAGAAGATAGAGAACGCCTATAACTCCTGGACGCCTGAGCAGAAAGAGGACAGATGCCTGGCAATGGACGTGAACACCAAGCATCCCGCCATCGACGCCTGGGATATAGAGGACCTCCGTTCCGACCTGGGGTATTCGTCCAGCATCTCCAAGGAACTTAAAAAGAACGGCGCCTGCCAGCACACCGTAGCGGTGGACGGGAAATGCTTCCGGGCCGAAGAGGTGAACTACGTGATGTGGGGCGCGATGACGCGGCTATGCGGCAAATCCCTGCGGTGGTCCAGCGCCAAGGTTCGCGCCTATCTTTTTTATTATTACACGCCTCTCAGCAGGGACCACAGGGGAAAAAAGGACTCCGCCTACAAAGCGGAGGCCTATAATAAAGTAGCCTGGACGAAAGCCGGCTACGCGGGCTGGCCGAAGAACTGGAGCCCGTACGCTACGCGGCCGGAATGCGCTATTTCGCCGCAGTTCGTCAATTCCGTTTCTTTCGGAGCGCACTGGGCCGACGTGGATATTAAGTAGGTTCAGGCGCGGCCGGTGAGAGCAAAGTGAAGGGGCGCGGTCTAAAGACCGCGCCCCTTTTATTGTCGGCGCCAGGCTTACTTCAATTTTTCAAGCACCGGGCCCCGGGCGGCCAGCTCCCGCTGTACCGTACCGGAGCTCCAGTGCCGGCTGCCTTTCAGCGCTTTCACTACGGCCTGCCGGCCGTTCAGGCCGGCGGGATAAATGCCGCGCAGATAGCCCCAGGCCTTCTGCAGAGCGGAGTCCGCGTCGGCGCCCAGCGCCGCTTTCGCCCTAGCCAGGGCCAGCAGCGCCAGCGCCTGATCCCCGGCCGGCGCCCGCGCGCCGCCGGGTTCGAAGAACGCGCCGGAAACGTCCTGCAGGGAAACCAGCTGGCGCAGCAGCCTGGGCGAGGGAGCTGACAGTAGCCCGGCTGCCAGCCCCGCCACCACAGTTTCCTGCCCCGGCGCCTGGGCCGCGGGCTTATCACCGCCTTTCAACAGACGCTTCCACCAGCGGATAGTCCTGACGCTGACGAAACCTTCCTTCTTTGCTTTGGCTTCAGGCGCGGACATATCCGCGCCGGCGAATTTCGCCTCGCCTTTCGCGCCGACTGAATTAAAGGCAGACATCGAGTAACTCGCTCCTGACATGCCGCGTGAGGAAAAACCGAACCCAGGAGAGGCTTTCATTGCGGAGCCGCTGCTCAAAGAACCTCCGGCACCGCTGGCGGAACCGAAAAAGCCTTCATACTGCGTCCCCTCCGGCAGCTCCGACTCCACTGGCACTACCAGCGGCTTTTTCCAGTTCGCCTGCACGGGGCTTTCGTCCACGGCCACGAAGGAAGTGAAGCGCGTGACCAGCTTATGCTCCAGCGCCAGCTGGATGATCTTCTCCCTCGCGTCCGCGTCTTCGCCCCTGTAGTTCAGGCGCTCCAGGTCGGTTATGCGCGCCCGGGCCCACAGCGGCCCCATGGCCCCGTTGGCGGGCTCCCTCTGGTCATAGAACCGCTCTATGATCTTATCCATCCTGGCCGGCGTTTCGTCCAGGCGCACGTACTGCACCAGGCCTTTGCCCAGCACGGCCATTTCTTCCAGCAGGAAGCGGTTCGGAGAAGAGCCGATGCCCAGCGGGAAAATACGCGAGTTGTTCAGGTGCTCTTTGGTGAACCCCAGTATTTCAGGATCGTTGCCTATAAAGCCGTCAGTCATGAACAGCACTATGCGCAGCCGGGCGGGGTCCTTGGGGAACTCCAGCACTTTCTGCAGCGCGGCCAGCATCTCGGTACCGCCGCCTTCGTGGAGCGCATTTATCACGGTGCGGCCGCGCGCCACGTTGCCCGGCGTATTCTCCAGCGGCCGCTCGAAATGCAGCTCGTTGCCGGAAGCGAAGCTCATTATCTGGAAAGTGTCGCCAGGGTTCATCCCTTCCAGGCAGCGCAGCGCAGTGCGCTTGGCGGTCTCGACAGGCAGGCCGCTCATGGAACCCGAGACGTCGATGGCTATCACCAGTTCTTTGGGCGTAACCTGCGAAAGGGGGAAATCCCCGCCGGGCTGCACCACGAGCGTAAGATAGCCTTCCTTGCCGTCCTTGTGGGCCAGAACGGCGGAATCCACCATTTTCGCCGCCGGCTCGTAGGTAAGCAGGAAGTCCTTGTTCGGGATGCTGTCCTCCTGCGCCAGCGTTATCTCCGCGCCGGCCGCGCCGCTGCTTACCACCGTTACTGCGTGCGACGGACTGCGGAGATTCTTTACCGGCACGCCCGCGTTCAGCTTCACTTCCACGGAGATATCGCGCCCCGAGCGCTGCCCGGGCTTTACTACCGGCGGCGTTATGCGGGAAGCGTCCGGCACCCGGGTGGTGTCTTCGGCCCAGCCCGTGCCTGTCCGGCCCTTCGCTTCGCCCGGAATATAGCGCGGCCCGATGGTCATGGGGAAAACGAATTTATATTCCCCGTGGGCGTAGGTAAGGTCCTGTATATACTTAAGCGTTACCCTTATCTCATGGCCGGGCGGGATGTTGGCCACCGACTGCGTGAAGATATTCGGCCGTTCCTGGTCCAACAGCGCGGCCGTCCGGCCCTGGGCCTTGGCCTGCTCGTAGATCTCGCGCGCGTCTTCGCGTTTCTTTATCTGTCCCTTGATAACGCGGTCGGCCACGGTCAGCGTCATGGCGTTTACCGCGGCGTTCTCCGGCAGCGGGAACACATAGATAGCCTCTATAGGTTCATCCGCCGTGTTGCCGAACACCTGCGTTACGGTAACCTCGGCCACGAAGCCCGAGATCTCGGCCTTCACCTCGGTATGCTTAAGAGGAAGTATCCGGGGTGTATCGGAAACAACCTGCAGGGAACCTTCGCCCAGGTCCTGCGGCTGCGCGAACGCGGCCGGGGACAGGGCGAGGACCAGAACCGGGACCAGAACTTTACGGATTTCAGTTGAAAGTTTCATAACCGCCTCCTTGACCGACACCCGTTAGACACCGGAGGCCGGAAAAAGTTCCAAAGTTCTTCCGCAATTGGTAAACTTTTTGGAACTTTTACTGCGGGACGGTGTCTAACCAGGGCAGCCCGGAGGCGTTTTGGAAGCGGAAGAGCTTTTTGACAAACACGCGGCCATGGTCTATAACCTGGCCCTGCGGCTGAGCGGCAACCCCGCCGACGCGCAGGACATAGCCCAGGACGCGTTCATAAAGGCCCTGCGCGGGCTTCCCGGTCTGCGGGACGCCGCGCTGGCGGGCACCTGGCTTTACCGCATAACCATGAACGTCTGGAAGAACCGGGTGCGGTCGGAGAAGCGGCGGGCTTTCTGGAAAACCTTCTCGCTGGACCGGGGAGAAGAGGACGGGGACGAGCCACCGGCGCTGCAGCTAGCCTCGCCAGAACCGCCGGCCGACAAAGCCATGGAGAACGCCGACGAAAAGGCGACGCTTGAAAAAGCCATGGCCGCGCTGGCCCCCGAAGACCGCGCGATACTGCTGCTGCGTGAGATAGACGGCCGCTCCTACGAGGAGATAGCCGGCATTACGGAGATACCGCTGGGAACGGTAAAATCGCGGATCTCCAGAGCGCGCGAAGCGCTGAGACTGAGGATGGGCGTACTGCAAAACGACAATGGAACATAAGACCTGCAGGGAAAATCTATCGGCCTACCTGGACGGCGAACTGCCCCCGGGTGAGCGACTTGCGCTGGAAAGCCATTTAACCGGCTGCGCCGAGTGCGGCCGGGAACTGGCGGAACTGAAGCGGGTTTCGGCCATCGTCAAAAAACACTTGATGGAGCCCGAGCCGCTTTCATTGAGAGCCGCGGTATTCGCAAAAAAAAGGGAACCGGTTTTTTCGGCCTGGCTTAAGCCGGCCGCCGTCCTTTCGGCCGCGGCAGCGGGCCTGTTGATATTCCTGAATCTGCCGAAACACCAGCCCTCCGAAGGGCTCTCCTGCAGCGTCGGTTCCCCAGCCGCGGCGCCGGCCGCGGCGCGCGGGGCGGGGGAAAAGCGCTATGCCGCTGCGGCCTTCGCCCGCAAGGGAACGCTCGCGCAGGCTAAATTCGCCGGCGCCGCCGGTTCATTCAGTTCCTTCTCCGGCGGAGCGGCGCCCGCCGCCGTCTTTCCCGGCGAGGCAACTTCCCTCTCCGCTTTAGCCGGCAAAGCGGCTGACAAAGCAAAACGGGCCGCGCCCGCTGAAGTTCCAGATGTAACAGCTGACGGGCTGAGGTTCTCGGCCGCGCACTGGCGGGAGAACGCCGTCAGCCCCGTCAACGGCGGCTCGGTGCGGGCTTTTGACGCGCGCAGCGGCAAATTCCTGTGGGAAACGCGGGTGTACCAGATAGCCGAAGACGCTGATGAAGAGGCGGACGTACAGCAGGTACATATAACCGAACTGGCGCTGAAAGGGAAAAAGCTGGAGATCACCGACGAAAGGGGCAACCGCTATCTGCTGGATATTTCAACGCGCAAGGCTGACAAACTGCCGCGCTAAGCCGCCGCGCGCGGGAAACACTTTCAGATAATAATGTGCTAAACTCTGTGCGTAACGTCTTCTATGGGGGGATCAATGACAAAAAATCTCTTTGCTCTGACTTTTGCTGCCGTACTATTTTCCGCCTGCTCGCTGCTTCCGCATAAGAAGCCGGCGTCCGCGGCAGCCCATCCCCAACCCGGCGACGAAGCGACCGCCGCGGAACCCGCAACTCCTGCGGGCCTGCCGGGGGTCCCCGGCGCGGAAGAAGGCGGCACGGACGAGGCCGCAACGCTGATAGGGCTGGCCGACGGGAAAATGGAACAGGAAGACCTTGAAGCGGCGAAAGCCTCCTACCTGAAAGCTTACGACCTGCTGCCAGACGCCCACGAGCGCCGCGTCCATGTTTCCGAGCGCCTGGGGAACATCATGAGCAGGGACAACAAGGTCCGCGTAGCCAGGCGGCTTTTCATGCAGGCCATCTCACTGGCGAAAAAGAACAATAACGGCGGCAAATACCTTGCCGACGCCCATAACGGCCTGGCGGCTTGCCTGGAGAAGGAAGGACGCACGGAAATGGCCGTAAGGAACTACCAGAAAGCCGCGCAGCTGACAACGGACAAAGCCGCGCAGGCCAGGATCCGCGCCCATATCCGCGAACTGAAAGCGAAGAAACCGGCCCAACCCGCGCCCTGAGCTCCCGGGCCTACCGCCATGGACACGCTGCAGCGCTGAGCGCGGGGCGCCGCTGTCATTTTCCGGTTTCCTGCAGGGTTTGCGCCAGGGAATAGATAAGCGCTTCGTCGCCGCCGGTAAAAACATAAAAAACGCCGCCGCCCTCTATGAACACCTGCGTCAGCGGGCTGGGCTGGGTGATGTCGGCCTGGAAGGCCGCCTTGCCGAAGCTGACCGGCTTTATCGTGTAAATTTCATTGTTCTGCTTCAGCGTGAACTCCACCCCGCCCTTGAGCTGCTCCAGCGTGGCGAGGCCGCTCTCGCCCTTCGGCTTCTCGCTGACCTCCAGGCGCACTATGCCCAGGGCCTTGAACTGCTTTTCGTCGGCGGTGAGCGCCGTCCCTTTCGGATAGAAAAGAACGACCTCGGCCTTGCCGCGCATTTCGGGGTAAACCTCGTAGCCGGGCGGCAGGGTCATCAGATAGCCAAAATTGCCCACGAACCCGGTCTTGCCCGCCTCGGCTGACGCCGGACGCGCCGGCACCGGGGTGGCGCTTTCGGTGGCCCGGTCCCTGGTAATCAGCCAGAAACCGCCGACAGCCAGCGCCGAAGAGACGAGCATAACAAAAAAAAGTTTCAGCATGATAGCTCCTTGTCGCGCGCGCCGCCCGGCCCGCGCAACTGATATTCTACAAAACAAAACCGCCGGCCCGGGCCCCCGCAGCCCGCTGGCAGACGGGCAGAAGCCGGGCTTGTTTGCCGCGCGGGATTTGGTAAAATCAGCTAATGACCCTTTCGCTGCTCAACTACTCCGAGAACCTACTGCGGCGGCCGGGGCGCGCCGGGGCGCGGACCATCTCCAGGATCCCGGCTTTTATCCTGCTCGCTATCGGCGTGCAGGTGATCCGGGAAGGCCTGCGCGGACTTATCGCCGGGATGTAAGCACCCGATGGCGCACCATATCATGAAATCGGGCTACGCGGCGCTGGCCGACCGCCTGGACCGTTACCCGCAGGGCATCGCGCGGTCGGAGCTGCTGTTCAGGATACTCCGCGTCCTGTTCAGCGAGAAAGAAGCGGGCCTTGTTTCGCTGCTGCCCATCAAGCCTTTTACCGCCGGTACGGCCGCGGCCGCCTGGAAGCTGCCGCTGGCGGAAACCCGGAACCTCCTCGACGCGCTGGCGCAGAAGGCCCTGCTGCTTGATACTGAAAGCTACGGTGAGACCACCTATGTGCTGCCGCCGCCCATGGCCGGCTTTTTCGAGTTCTCGCTGATGCGCACGCGGGGCGACATAGACCAGAAAGCGCTCAGCGAACTTTTCCGCGACTATCTGAACGTGGAAGAGGAGTTCATAAAGAACCTGTTCACGCCGGGGGAAACGCAATTCGGGCGCGTGTTCGTGCACGAGCCGGCGCTGCCGGCGGACAACGGCCTGCATGTGCTCGATTACGAGAAGGCCAGCGAGGTGATACGCACGGCCGCGCACCGCGGGGTGGGACTGTGCTACTGCCGCCACAAGGCACGGCATCTGGGGAAGGCCTGCGGCGCGCCGCTGGAACTCTGCCTGACCTTCGACAGCGCCGCCGAATCGCTCGTCAGGCACGGCTTCGCGAGGGCCGTGGGCGTTCAGGAAGGCCTGGCCATGCTGCGGCAGGCTTACGACCTCGGCCTCGTTCAGTTCGGCGAGAACGTGCGCAACGGCGTTAATTTTATCTGCAACTGCTGCGGCTGCTGCTGCGAAGCCATGCTGGCCGCGCGCCGGTTCGGCACGCTGCATCCCGTGCATACCACTAATTTCCTGCCGGAGGTCGACGCCCGACAGTGCACCGGCTGCGGACGCTGCGTACGCGCCTGCCCCGTGAACGCCATGGTCCTGGCGCCGGCAGGCGGCGCCCGCAACGGCAAAAGAACGGCCGGGCTTGACCGGGAGATCTGCCTTGGCTGCGGCGTCTGCGCGCGGGCCTGCGCCGGCCGCTGCATCGGCCTTGTAGCCCGGGAACAGCGGGTGATAACGCCGCTGGACACCGCCCACCGGGTGGTTGTGATGGCGATAGAAAGAGGAAAATTACAGGACCTTATTTTCGACAACCGCGCGCTGTTCAGCCACCGCGCCATGGCGGCCATCCTGGGAGTCATCCTGAAACTGCCCCCGGTAAAACAGGTAATGGCCAGCCGCCAGATGAAGTCGCGCTATCTTGAAGCCCTGCTGGTGCGCATAAAGCCGGGCGCCTGGCGCGCCGCCGGGCGGGGATAACAAAAAGTATAAAGGTCCCGGGCGGAAAGAATTTCGGCTGCCGGAAGGGGGGAACAGGCCCTGCGGCGTTTTTTGTATCATATACCTGTGTTTTAACAGGTGCGGGAAAGCGTTTCAGTATAAGAACCTGTGTAAGGCAGCCATAAAGGAAAAAATGAAAATA
>JAPLKJ010000098.1 GCA_026388125.1 Elusimicrobiota bacterium | reverse complement strand
CATGATGTTCGACTTGGCTATGCTGAGGTTCAGCCCGGAGAACATTATCAGGGTCACGGCTATGCCCAGGAAGCCGCAGACTATCATCAGCCGGTTGCCGAACTTCGAGATCATTTTGCTTATTATTATCATGGACAGCATCGAGCCGATGCCGCGCGGCATCATGGACATGCCGCTCTGGAAGGCCGGATAACCCAGCAGCTGCTGCATGAAGATGGGCAGTATGGCCGTCGAGCCCATCATCACGGCGCCCTGCACCGCCATCAGCGCGGTGCCCACCACCAGGTTCCGGCTTTTCAGCAGCCGCAGGTTCATGAACGGGTTCTTGCGCCGCAGCTCCCACCAGGCGAACAGCGGCAGCGACACGGCGAAAATGAAAGTGCCGAGGCGTATCCAGACGTCGGCGAACCAGTCCACTTCCTGGCCCTTGTCTATCACCAGCTGGAAAGCGCCCAGCCCGATGATCATCAGCGCCAGGCCGAAATAATCGATCCTGGCCGACCTGTCCCGCTTCAGGTAAGGCGGGTCTTCCAGGAACACGTTCTGCATCAGCAGGCCGAAGATGCCTATGGGCACGTTGATGTAGAAGATCCACCGCCAGGAATAGTTGTCCGTGATCCAGCCGCCGAGGATGGGGCCGATTATCGGCGCCACGATTATGCCCATGCCGTACGCGGCCATGGCCTGGCCGCGCTTTTCCTGCGGGAAACTTTCCAGCAGCACCGCCTGCGCCAGCGGCTGCAGCCCGCCGCCGCCGATGCCCTGCAGGATGCGCGCGATGATGAGCTGCGGCAGGCTGTGGGCCATGCCGCACAGCATGGAGGAAATAGTGAACATGGCCACGGAGATGGCCATATACCGCTTGCGGCCGATGAAAACGCTCAGCCAGCTGGAGGCGGCCAGCGTTATGGCGCCGGCCACCAGGTAGCTGGTGAGCACCCAGGAAACCTCGTGCGTGGAGGCGGAAAGGCCGCCGGCGATATGCGGCAGCGAAACGTTGGCCACCGAGGTGTCCAGCACCTGCATGAACGTGGTCAGCAGCACGGAAAAAGCGACCAGCCACGGGGAGTGGGTGGGCCGCCAGAAGCCGGGCTGGTGACTTTTTCCCGTCATCAGTCCAGGTGCACGGTGGGCACCACGGACATGCCGGGCACCAGCATCATATTCTCTACGGGCCCGTCGAACACTATCTTGACGGGCACGCGCTGCACTACTTTCACGAAATTGCCGGTGGCGTTCTCGGCCGGCAGCAGGCTGAAGCGGGCGCCGGTGCCCGACTGTATGCTGTCGATGTGGCCTTTGATCTCTTTACCGGGGAACGCGTCCACCTCTATGGTGACCTGTTGGCCCGGGCGCATGCGCGTAAGCTGCGTTTCCTTAAAATTGGCCACTACCCAGACCTGGTCGGTAACAATGGCCATCAGCGCCTGCCCTACCTGCACGTAGGCGCGCTCTTCGGCGTTCTTCTTCGTGACCTTGCCGGCCTCGGGCGCGGTTATCCGGGTGTAGGAAAGGTCCAGCTCGGCGGCGGCTACTTTCCTTTCGGACAGCAGCGCGCGGGCCTTGAGCACTTCGGCGTCGGCCACGGCCTTCTCGTAAGCCTGGCGGGACACGTCGTCCCGTTTAAAAAGCTGCTCCGAGCGCTCGGCGTCGGCCGCTGCGCGCCGCGCTTCGGCCCTGCCGGCCAGCAGCTCGGCGCGCGCCTGGTCGAGCTTCACCTGGTAGTCGCGCGGGTCTATCTCCACCAGCAGCGCGCCTTTTTCCACGTGCTGGTTGTCGTCCGCCATTACGGTCTGTATCTGGCCCGGGACCTTGGAGCTTATCGGGATGACGTGCATCTCGATGGCCGCGTCGTCGGTGCTTTCATGCGCTGAGGCGTAATGCCAGTAGGCGGCCCCCGCGGCCGCCAGCGCCGCGGCGGCTATGACCAGCACGCTCCAGTGCGGCTTCTTCACCCCGTGCCTGGGCGCCGCGTTCTTGTTGTCGGTGTTGTCGGTCATAAAAGTTCCTTTGCTCAGAATTTCAGCTCTTTCATCCGGCCCAGGGCCAGCGTGAGGCGTATATTGGCGTCCTTGTGGCGCGACAGCGCGTCGATGCGGCTGTCCCGCGCCCTCGAGAGGGAGGTCTGGGCGTTGACCACCTCAACGTTGTCCCCCACCCCGGCGGAGAAGCGGTTGCGGGACATTTCCAGTTCCTGCTCCGCCAGCGTTACGGTCATGGAGGCGGTATCGACCTCCTCCGCGGAGGCTTTAAGCCGGTAAAGAGCGGTCCGCACCTCCTCCTCCACCTGCACCGCGGCGTCGTCCAGACGGCTTTCGGCCTGGGTCTTCACGGCCGCGGCCTTATCTATGCCGGCGGCCAGGCGGCCGCCGGAGAAAAGCGGCAGCCGGGCGGCTATTCCCACGTCGCCCACCAGTTTGTCGTCGTGGTCGGGGTCGGCCCCGCTCAGCGCGGCGGAACCCGACACGCCCACCGCGGGCAGGCGCGCGCCTTTCGCCGCTGCCAGCGCGTAGCTGCCGGCGGAGAGCTGCGTCTTCGCTATAGCTATTTCCAGCCTCACCGCCAGCGCGGACATAACGGCCTTGTCGGGATCGTACGGCTGGTCCAGCGAGAACGACAGGTCCTCGGTAAGGGCTACTTCGGCGGCCAGCGGCAGGCCGAGGATATGCTTGAGGCGCAGGCGGGCTTCCTCCAGGACGGTCCTGGCGCGGATAACGCGCAGGCTTTCTTCCGCCTCGCGCGTTTTAGCCCTTATAACGTCCAGGCCCGTAGCCGTGCCGGCGGTGTGCTTGTTCTCCGCCAGGGCCCGCAGGCTCGCGGCCAGCTCCTTGCCGGCCGAGGCGGAATTCTCCGCCGCCGCGGCGCGCAGCACGTCCAGGTAAGCGAGGGCGGCGGCGGCCGTCACCTGTTCCTTTACCAGTTCCAGCCGGAGGGCCGCCGTTTTCTCCTCTTCCTTCTGGGACCGGGCCAGGCCGCGCGCCGAAAGGTCCAGAACGCTCGCCACCAGGCGCAGCCGCGCGTCGAAAGTATTGAACGGCCCCAGCAGGGACGAGCCGCCCCCGGTAAAAGCCCCGAAACCCATAGCCGCCAGGTTTTCCTTGAAAGTGCGCGACTGTGAGACGGAAAACTCAACCTGCGGCAGAAGGCGGGCCGCGGCCGCTAAAGCTTCGGCTTTCTGCAGCTCTCCCGAGGCGGCGGCCAGCTTGACGTACAGATTATTGTGCAGGGCCAGGTCCACGCTGCGCGTGATATCGAGTTCAGTGGCGGCGCGGGCCGGGGCGCAGAACAGCAGCGGCACCAGGAACGTTTTCAGCATGTTGTTTTTCATATTTTCCTGAAAGCGGGCATGTTGGCGCTGATACGGTCGAGCAGCTCCGCCAGCTTATGTTTCTCTACGGCGGACAGGCAGGACATCAGCTCGGCCACGCGCCGCAGCCGCCCCGGGGCCAAGGAATCTATGAAGCGCCGCCCCTTCGCGGTCAGCGTGACCATGATGGAGCGCCGGTCTTCTTTGAACGGCAGGCGCTCGGCCAGGCCGTCGCGCTCCAGCCCGTCCACCAGGCCGGTCACGGAAGCGCGTTCTATCAGCAGGTTCTCCGCCAGCTCGCGCGGATGCAGCCCCCCGGGCCCGGCCCGGCGCAGGCGCAGCAGCAGGCGGAAGCGGGCCTGCGAGCAGCCGTGCCCGGCCAGCGCGGAATTTATCGAGGACAGCAGTTCGGCGGAGGTCCCCAGCAGCGAGATGAACACCTCCATGGCGGAGGGGTCGGTTTCCGGATAGATGGCCGCAAGGCCGTCCAGGCCGGAGCCGCGGGGCAGGTTCCTGAGCAGGAATTTTTTTTGCGCCATATATAGTTAGGAACCATATTAT
>JAPLKJ010000071.1 GCA_026388125.1 Elusimicrobiota bacterium | reverse complement strand
CGCCCGCGAGCGCGCCGCCGAAGTTCCGGACAAAGCCCCGGCCGAAGCGGCCAAAGAACAGCAGGGCGCGGCGTCCGCCGACGGCCGCAAGCCCCCCTTCTGGTTCCTCAGCTCCGCCAACGCTCCCAGCCTCGCCTTCATCATGCAGTCGCGCCCGGCCGAGGACCTTACCATCGTGCTCAGCTACGTTACGGGCGACGTGGCCGCCAAGCTTTCAGAAGCCCTTTACCCGCGCAGCGTGGAAGCCCTGGCCGCCCTGCCGGCGGTGCGGCTGCTGCCTGAAACCCGCGTGCGCGCGCTGGAGACGGACATCCAGGCGGCGCTGGACTACGTGGTGGGCGGCGAGGACAAGGCGCTGGCCATCCTCAACGGGCTGGACGAGGCGATGCAGGAAAAGACCCTGTCCGCGTTCAGCCGCATCGACCCCGTGCTTTCGCGCAAGCTCAACTCCGCGGTGGTGAAGCTGTCCGACCTCAGGGACCTCGAGCCCGCGCAGGCCCAGGCGCTGGCGCGGCGCCTGCCCATCCGCGTGCTGGCGGCCGCCCTCAAAACCTCCACTTACTCCGAGATCTTCGTCGACAAGCTCACCGCCGGCATGCAGGAGCGCTTCCGCCAGGAGCTGGAGCTCACCCGGGCCGGCGTGCCAGGCGCGTACAAGGCGGAAAAGGCCAGGGTGGTGGAAGCCCTGCGCCAGATGATCAGCGAAGGGTTCATCACGCGCGGCGGCGTCCACGGCGCTTCGGCCGCCCCGGCCTCCGCCGGGGCAGGGCACAAGCTGCCCGGCTATTTCGCCGCCCCCGGAGAGGCCGAAAAACCCGGCACGCCCGCCGCCCCCGCCGCTCCCCCGCCCCCGCATACCGAAGCGCCGGCCTCGCCGCCGCCGGCCCCCGCCGCCGCCGTGCCGCCACCGCCCGCCGTCCCCAAACCGGTGAAGCCGCCGGTCCCGGCGAAGAGCTGACCTGACCGGAGGCAAAACTTATGGACATAATGACCTTACTCGGCGGCGCTATCGGGATGGGGGTTATCTTTTTCGTGCTCTCCACCGGCGGCATGCTGAAGTTCCTGCTCAACTGGGAAGCCATCATCCTCATCTTCGGCGGCACCCTCGGCTCGGTGATGATCTCCTACCCCTGGGCCTCGCTGAAGTGGACGGCGTCCTCCTTCAAGCTCGTGCTCTTCCCGCCCAGGCGCCCGCCCATCGCCGACCTCATCCGCTCCATCGTCTACTTCGCCGAGGTCAGCAAAAAGAACGGCATGGAAGCGCTGGCCGGCGAGCTGGCCAAATCCCCGCACCCGTTCCTCACCGACTCCTGCCAGATGATGCTCGACGGCGTGGACCTGAACATCCTGCGCGAACGCATGGACCACGACATCAACACTACCCGCCTGCGCCACCAGCAGCAGACCAACGTCTTCACCTCCGCCGGCACTTTCGCCCCCATCTTCGGCCTGCTCGGCACGCTGATAGGCGTGGTGCAGGTGCTCCGGAACATCCAGAACCCGCAGATGATGGGCTCGTCGATGGCCATCGCCATGACCGCCTCGTTCTACGGCATCTTCTCGGCCAACTTCATCTTCCTGCCCATCGCCAGCAAGCTCAACTACTATTCCGACGAGGACATCCTCAGCCGGGAGGTGATCTCCAAAGGCGTGCTGTCCATCTACGAAGGCGACGTGCCCTGGCTGGTCTCCAAGAAGCTGGAGGGCTACCTGTCGCTGGCGCTCAGGCGCAAGGCCAAAGCCGCGAAATGAGCCTCCTGAGCCGGTACTCGACCAGGTCCGAAGACAACCCGCTCTGGCTGGTGGTGCTGGCCGACATCATGACCAACCTGATGCTGTTCTTCCTGATCCTCTACGTCTTCAGCCTGCAGGGCGAGACCAACGTGAAAGCCGCGTTCTCCGACGGCTTCGACAAGGAGCACTCCCAGAAGCTCAAAGAGCAGAAAGCGCTGGACGTGGTGCAGAAGTTCGAGGAAGCCGACGTGGCGAAAAAGCTGGAAGAGGAAATGGCCAAGGCCGGCATGAAGGACATGGCCGAAGTGCAGATGACGGAAAAACAGATAAAGATAAACATCGCCGCGCCGGTGCTGTTCGCGTCGGGCCGCGCCGCGCTGGGCGCTTCCTCGGCCGAAGTGCTGGGCGCCGTGGCCCGGGTGATAGGCCGCCTCCCCAACGATATCATCGTGGAGGGCCACACCGACAGCGTGCCCATCCGCTCCGGAGACTACGGCACCAACTGGGAGCTTTCCGCCGCCCGCGCCAACGCCGTGGTGGAGTTGCTGGCGCGTAAATACGCCATCCCGCAGGAGCGCATGGTGGCCGCCGCCTACGGCGAGTACCGCCCGGTGGCCAGCAACGCCACCGCCGAAGGCCGCGCCCATAACCGCAGGATAGAGATCATAGTCTCGCGCAAATGAGCCAGAACAAGAACACCTCCCAGCTCTGGATGGTCCCCTACGCGGACCTCATGACCTGCATGGTCATACTGTTCCTGGCGCTGTACGGCTTCTCCTTCAACATGAAGAAATCGGATTACGAGACCGCCATGGCCCTGCTGCAGCAGGACATGGGCGTGAAGTCGGCCGAGGTCAAGGTAAAGGAAATGGCCGCCACCCGGCAGGTGGAGGAGGACCTCAAAAAGCAGATCTCGGAAGGCTCGCTGGGCGTGGAGGTCACGACGTCGCGCATAAAGATCACCTTCACGGCCCCCATCCTGTTCGACTCCGGCTCGGCCACGCTCAAGAAGACCGCCGTGGAAGTGCTGGCGCCCGTGGCGCGCAGCCTGCATAAAATGGACAACCAGATAGTGGTGGAGGGCCACACCGACGCCGCCCGCATGCTGGGCCACAAGTTCGCCTCCAACCGCGAGCTGTCGCTGATGCGCGCGTTCTCGGTGATCGACTATCTCATCAAGGACGGGGTGGCGCCGGCGCGCATGACCGCTTTCGGCTACGGGGAATTCCGCCCCGCCGCCCCCAACGACACGGAGCTCAACCGCGTGAAGAACCGGCGCATAGAGATCATAATAATGCGCCAGGAAAGCAAAAAGGTATAATAACCGCCATGCGCCGCCCCACCTACGCTTTACTGGCCGCCCTCGCGCTGTGCGCGGCGCCGTTCTGCGCCGCCCAGGCCCCCGCGCTCGCGGACATGCGCTCCGAATACGACAAGGCCTTCAGCTACTACATGGCGGGCGACTACCCGCACGCCATAGAGCATTGGAACGCCGTGCTGAGCCTGGACTCCAAGCAGGTGACCGCCAGGAACATGATAGAGGAAGCCCGCCAGAAAATGGCCGGTTCGTCGGCCGGCCTGAAGGCCGGTTTTTACGCGCTGGTGAACAAAGGTCACTACTCCGAAGCCCTGGTGAGGATGGAGACCATGCTGGCCTCGGACCCCACCAGCCCGGTCTACCAGAAGCTGCAGGCCACGCTGCGCCGCGTTTGCGCCGTGGTGGCGCGCCGGCCCGCGGCCCCCTCCCGCCACTGGAACGCCGCCGCCGCCGGCCTGAGCGCCTGGCTGAAAGAGAGCGCCGACCTCCCCTTCGCCTACGACGCGCTGCGCTACGCCGGGGAACTGGCGCCGCAGGAAACGGTTTTCCCGCGCCTGGTGGCGCTGCTGGAGGAGGAAGACCCCCAGCTTAAGCTCAACGACACCAAGCCGGCCAATGCGGCCGTCCTGGACCACAAGAAAGACCTGGCCCTGCGCTATATTTACGATTCGAAATTTTACCTGGCGGCCAAGGAGCTGGAAAGCGTGCTGCGCCTGGAGCCCGAAGATATCACGGCGCTGAAGCGCGCGGGTTCCGTCTACCTGCAGCTGAAAGATTACCGCCAGGCCAGGAAGGCCTGGCAGAAAGCGGCGGAACTCTCCCCCGGGGACGAGCAGCTCAAGGAATACCTGGCCGCGCTCGACAAGGTCTCGCCCCCCGGCGCCGAAGCCGCCCCCCGCAAAGCCACCCGAAAAAAAGCCCGCGCCCCCCGCACCTGACACCCGCCCTATCTGTAAAGCACGGCCAGGGACAGCCCGGGCACTTCGAAACTTCCGGTTATCTCCGTCCCTGGCTTTACCAGCCCCTTCTCGCCGAAGCCCTGTTTCCACGCTCCGCCCGGCAGCGCGAACGTCTTCGGTTCCTTCAGCGGGTTTATCAGCACCACGGCGCGGCTCCAGCTGTCGCCGGCCCTGTCGCCGTACAGCACGTAGGCTATGGCCGGCGGCTCCACCGCCAGCGCGGGGTCCAGTTCCTCGTAGAATTTCAGGTTCTCCCGCACCTGGGCCTCGGTCTTCATCCGGAAAACCGGGTGCGCGCGGCGCAGCGCTATCAGGTCGCGGTAATACTCGAACACCGGGAACTGCTCCTTCTTGCGCGTCCAGTCCAGCCGGTTGATCTCGTCGGGCAGGTTGTAGGAATTGTCCTCGCCGTTCTTGGTGCGCAGGAACTCCTCGCCGGCGTGCAGGAACGGTATGCCCTGCGAGGTGAGCACCACGGCGTTGG
Organism: Elusimicrobiota bacterium; assembly: GCA_026388125.1. Taxonomy (GTDB): domain Bacteria; phylum Elusimicrobiota; class Elusimicrobia; order Elusimicrobiales; family UBA9959; genus UBA9959. The sequence continues at coordinate 2,278 of JAPLKJ010000071.1, read as the reverse complement.
CCAGCTTGTCCATCTTCACTTTATTGGCGAAGCTCTCGTCCTTCACCGAAAGGTCGATACGGTCCCACAGCGTATTGTTGTCGTGGCAGGACACGTAGTTGAGCGTCTCCAGCGGCCCGTCGGTAAAATCGTCCACCGAGCCCCGTATGCCCTTCATCACCGCGTCGCGGTTCCTGGCCGCCTGCACGTAGCCAAGGTCCTCTATATGGAACACGCTGCCTTTCAGCGCGTCGCGAAAATTGTCGCTGAACACGGAATATCCCTGCCCGCGCTGCGAGCCTTTCTTCACGCCGTTCGTGGGAGTGGCGCCCGCCGCCCAGGGCTCGCCGTAAATTATGATGTCCGGCTTCTGCGCCTTCAGCGCGGCCACCAGCTCCTTCACCGCCTCCACGTCGATGAGCCCCATCAGGTCGAACCGGAACCCGTCCACCTTATAATCCCGCACCCAGTGCAGCAGGCTGTCGATTAGGAACCGCCGCGCCATGGGCGCCTCGGTGTTGAACTCGTTGCCGCAGCCCGAGCCGTTGGAATAGGTGCCGTCGGGGTTCACGCGGTAGTAGTAGTCCATCGCCAGCGCGTTGAAGTTATGGATGCGCGAACGCGTTTCGGCGGTATGGTTGTACACCACGTCCATGATCACTTTCAGCCCCTTGCGGTGGAAAGCGTCCACCATGGCCTTGGCCTCGCGCACGCGCGCCATGCCGGCCGGGTCGGTGGCGTAGGAGCCCTCCGGCGAATTGAAGTTCACCGGCATGTAGCCCCAGTTATAGGCGGTGGTGCTGTCGCCGTTCTCGAAATCCTGGAAAGGCATGATGTGCACCGCGTTCACGCCCAGCTCCGCTATATGGTCCAGCCCCGTTTTTATCCCGGGGAAGTCAGGATGGCGCGTGCCGGTCTCGGCCGCCCCCAGGTAAGTGCCCTTGTGCTTCACGCCCGAGAATTCGTCCATCGTAAGGTCGCGCAGATGCACCTCGTAAATGACCGCCTCGGACAGGTCGAAAACCGGCCCGGGCGCCACGGGCGTATCGTCTGCGCCTATCAGCGCCAGGCCGCTGTCCGCCGTAACGCAGCCGGCGTAGGGGTCGAGCCCCTCGTACACGCTGCCCCCCTGCTCCACGCGCAGCCGGTAATACTTGCCGTCCAGCGAAACGCCGAAATTCTTCTCCCAGATGCCGCGGTACTTATTGACCAGCGGGTAGACCGCGGGCGCCGCGCCCGGCGCGTCGTACACCAGCGCCTCGGCCTTTACGGCCCTGGGCGCGAAGATCCTTATCACCGTTGCCCCGTTCTCGCTGACCGCGCCCATGGACTGCGTCGAATAAAGGTCCTCGCCGTACATCACTTCGCCCAGCGCCAGCGCCACCGGCGCGAAGTCCCGCGCGTACAGCAGGTACCGGCCGGCGTTCACGGCCGTAAAGTCGGGCGTCCCGAGATCCGCGAAAGTAAGCAGCGCCGCGCGCGCGGACGGCGCGCCGCCCGCGGTGGCCGCGCGCACCGGCTGCATGGCCGCCTCACCCCGGGTAAGATAGAAATCCCGGCTCTCCAGGTACGCCGCGTCCACCGCCCGGTTGAAGGCCACCCGCACCACGCCGCCGGCGTCCAGCCACGCCCCGGTTATCCTGGTCGACACTTCCGGCGGCTCGCTGTACACCGCGCCGTCGCCCTCCACCAGGTAGATCTCGCCGGGCCGCGCGGCGTCCAGCAGCCGGTCGGGGGCGTCCTTGTCGGCCCACTCGCCCTTGCGCGGCAGCAGCCCGGTCTTTTTCCCGGCCAGCCCCGCCGCCTCAAGATCGAGCTTGTAGACCGCGCCGAAAGCGTCGGCGCCGGCCGGCTCCAGGTCGAACCCCGGTTTCCCTTCGCCGGCATCCCACACCCACAGCTTCCATCCCTCGTAGCCGCCCAGGCGGCTGTAATGTATTTTTAGCTCGGCCGCGTCAGCTGTAGTGGTCATAAAGATAATCCCCAAAATACCGGCGATAATGGTTTTCATAAGTTTTTTTCCGCGGCCCCCGCCCTGATTCTTATTTCGTATTGATTAAATTGTAAAATATTCTTACATGCACAACATAGCCCTTTCTTTACTTCTCGCTTCTCCCCTCACCCTTCCGGCCGCCTCCCAGCCCGGCACCGGAACCGCCGGCCTCCCCCTTTCCACCGCCGCGCCGCTGCAGCCGGCCGCCGCGCCCGCCCCCGTCTCCACCGCCGCCCCTCTGCACGTAGCCACCGCGCCCGCGCACGTAGCCGTCTCCACCACCGCACTGCACGAGCTCATCTCCTC
>JAPLKJ010000058.1 GCA_026388125.1 Elusimicrobiota bacterium | reverse complement strand
ACTTTCGCCAACGGCGGCATCCACGTGGAGCCTTTCGGCGTGCTGAAGGTGACGGACAACCAGGGCCGGATGCTGGAAGAGGCCGTGCCCGACGAGACCGAAAGTTTTTCGCCGCAGCTTTCCTACGTGCTGTCCTATATGATGAAAGGCGTGGTGCAGCGCGGCACGGGCTCGTACGCTTCGCGGCTGAAGCGCCCCCTGGCCGGCAAGACCGGCACCAGCCAGGATTCCAAGGATATGTGGTTCATCGGCATGACCCCCGACCTTACAGCGGGGGCGTGGATGGGGTACGACGATTTTATGTCCCTGCCGATGAAGGACTGGACCGGCGGCGGCACCGTGGTGCCCTGGTGGACGGAAATAATGGAAACAATTCTGAAGGACCAGCCGGTGCGGGATTTCCCCGTGCCGGACGGGATAGTGTTCGTCTCCATCGACCAGGATACCGGCAAGCTGGCGCTGCCCGCCTGCAAAAAGAAGATCCTCGAGGCCTTTATAGCCGGCACCGAGCCGAAAGAATTCTGCGACGTACAGCATTGAAAGCCGCTTGCCGGGGCCGGGCTCTATCCTCGCGTTTTGAAGTTAAAGGCATACGGTGAGAAACCCTTTCCTGATAATAGTCTTCTGCACGCTTTTCTCGCTGGCTTACGCCTGGGCGCTGATCTCCATCATAGAGCGGGAAACCCAGAAGTACGGCCGGGGGCTGGTGTCTTTCGCCGACACTTTCCTGGCGGGGATCTTCGCCCTCGGCTTCGTGTATCTTTCCGACCTTGCTGTGATGTTCCTGAAGCCGGGCCTGGCCCTTTTTTACAACGTCTTCCTGCTGACCCTGCTGCTGGGCTTCGCTCTCTATAAGGAATCCGGGCATAAGCTGAGGGAAGTCCTGAGGAATAAAAAACTGCGCGCCGAAATGCGCGTGCTGGGCGAGAGAGCGGCCGGTGATCCCTCCAACGCCGCCTACTTCGAAAGGGCCAGCGAGATCCTGGAAAAGCTGGGGGAACTGGACAACGCGGCCGCGGCGGCGCGGCGGGCGGTAAAGCTGGGGCCGACGGTAAGGAACATGATGCGGCTCAAGCATATAGAAGAGGAACTGAGGGGCGGCCACAGCGAGGGGTACGGCGGGTAAAGCGGTCCCGGCGCGCGGCCGTGGAACCGTTTAAAAGGGGCCGGCTGTTTTGATAAACAGCCGGCCCCTTCCTATAATTACAGGATGCAGGTATCAGTCCGACAACTGGCTGGACTCGAAGTGGTCCATAGTGTCCTTGGCGCTGTCCACGCTTTCAAAGGACGGGTTGTCGGAGTTGTAGGAATACTGCACTGAGACGTCGTTCTTGTCCCCGGGCTTTTTTTCCGCCTGGTACAGCAGTTCGGCGGACACGTCTCCGGGGCTCACCACCTGTACCAGCACTTTCAGTATCTCCTCGTACTTCAGACCGCTCTTGCCGTTACCGGCTATCACCTTTGAGAGCATATCGGCCTGGGCTTTCCAGTCCCCGGCGGTGCGTATTCTTATGATATCCGTAACCAGCTGCGTCGCTGTCCGGCAGAAGGAGGCTATCTGGTTCGACAGGCTGTTCTGCTCGTTGCTCAAGGCGTTAAGGCTGGCGCCCAGCACCCGCTCCAAGTCGCGCTGTTTGTTCTTTATCCTGCCGTCCTCTCCTACGGTGGATACCGACAGGACTTTCAGCATTACGTCGCGGGAAGCCTGGTCGAGGGTGTTCGCGAACGCTTTTATCAGCTCATTGGCGGGAGCGGCTATGATGTTGGCGACCGCGTTCTCGTTGAAGTTCACGGCGAACGCCATGAAGGTGGCTTTATAATGTTTCTCCCCATCGGCGGTGGAATCGGGGCCCTGCGTCGGCTGTATGGCGTCCACCGGTATGGCGGCGGCTGAATTGCTGCCCTCGCCATGCGTCCCCACGAAGCGCATTATACCGTTGACGCTGTCGAGCATCACGCGGGCCGACTCCTTGGTGTGCCTTATCTCGCCTTCTTTCTGCTCGTAGACCATCACGGGGGCTGACACCTTGCCGTCCGTTTCGTGGTTGAACACGGAAACTTCGCGCTCGCTGTTATGCCTGGCCACCGTCCCTACGAAGGGGACGTGCAGCAGGTCATGGGCCGTTTCACGCGACTGCTGATGGACGTGCAGGGTCTCGTTGCTGCCCGGGGTGTGCACGGTCTGGTAAGCATGCGCGTGGGAATGGGCGTAGTCGGTTAGTACGGGGACGTGGATGGTGAACTCGGTGGCGGATTCATTGTAGCCGTTCTGCCCGGAATAGGTGGGCCGGATGCCGAGCTTGCTGTTCCACTCGTTCTGCATCGCCTGCAGCTCCGTCTCGTCGGTGGTGTTGTTATGGCCGGGGAGGAAGTTCACGCCGAGGGCGAGCTTCGCCAGGGCGCCGATATTGCTCAATTCGCCTTTCGTGAGCAGTTTCACAAGGATGTCCATCTGTTCTTTGTTCTGGGGGTCGAGGACGAATTCCAGCAGCACTCTTTTGCCTTTGGTTTTGGAGTGCGAGATCCCGAGGTTCGCGTAGGTGTATTCCTCGAATTTCTTGGCTATCGTGTTCGCCGCCACAGTGCCGGCGAAAGTCCCGAGCTGGGAGGTAAGCGCGCCGGTCATGCTGTCCAGACCGGTCACCACGGGGGCTATAGTGACGCCCACCGAGCCGCCTACGGAGAGTATCCGCGCCTGGTCAATGCGCAGGCGGACGCGGAGCTCTTTGTCGCTCATTTTTGCCAAGGATATGGTCGGAAGGCGCTGGTTCTCCACGCCGAAGGAGACGCTTACGCTTATATTGCTATAGCTGCCGGACAGGGTGGGGGTGAAGCCGGCCCACAGGACGACGGGGACCTTCCAGACTTCGCCGTTCTGCATAGCCGCGAACCGCGAGGCTTTAAAAGGAAGCACGGTCTTGTATTTAAGGAGATTGGCCATCTGCTTCAGTTCTTTGCAGGCCTTGGTGCCGCCAAGGGGCCGGATGACCATCGAGGAACCTTCCAGCCTGACGCCGCCGGCTATGGAGATGCCGGCCGATTCGCCCAGTTCGAGGAGGGTTCTTTCCTTGCTGAGTTCCAGGCTGAGCCCGGCTTCGTCCACCAGGGCCAGAGTTTTGTCGGAATATCTGTGGAACCTGCGGTTCACGGTACCTGTCACGCTGCCGATATTCTCGGCTTCGTAGCCGTATTCAACAGGAAGGGCGATGTCTTCGCAGGCGTCTTTTTTGCTTATCCCGGTGTATAGGTCGTCCCAGAAATTCTGTTCTCCGGCTCCGGGGGTCTCTACGGTCACGGACTGCCAGACCGGGGCTGCCGGCGCGGCCGGCGAGGGGGCGGCCGCCGCGGGTGTTGTGAGGCCCTGAGTTTGTTTTGTAAGCGCTCCGAGAGCGCCGGTTCTTTCTACGGGGTTGGCATTGCCAAGGTTAAGACCGCAAACTGAAACAAGGAAGGAACAGGCAAGTATGTTGATTGATCTCATTTTTATGGGCGCCTCCGCTGCGTACTTTGTTCGCTCGACAGCTATACCTATAGTATAGCGGCTGGAACAAAACTCAAAAGTGTCTTAATGCTCATACCCCGCGCCTAAAGGTGCCCATACAGGTCTGGGCATTAGATGTAGGTCCTTAACGGGAGAAAAGGGGACAGGCTACTTTTTCATAGAAAAAGTAGCCTGTCCCCTTTTACTTTTTATTTGTAGATCCTGGGGATCCTGGCGTTGGCCGCGGTGCGGCGCACGTGCAGCGCCACCGGCACCCCGGGTTTGGCTTCGGGGATGTCCGTGACGTCGAGCAGGGTGTGGACTATGCCGCTCTTGCCGGCG
>JAPLKJ010000288.1 GCA_026388125.1 Elusimicrobiota bacterium | reverse complement strand
GGCTATCATCGTGTCCACCGGCACGCCCATCAGCGGCACCATCGCGCGGTCGGCCGAGATAGCCCGCAGGGCCAGGCCGGCCTTCGTCTTATTCACTATCAGGTGCAGCGCGAACATCAGCGCGAACGAAATACCTATGGTGGCCAGCTGGAACGTGGAGACCGACACCCCGCCGAGGTCAAAGCTGAAGGACGGCAGCAGCGGCGGGATATATTTGGGATACGGGTTCAGGCCCAGCGTAACGTGCTCGAGGAAAATGCCCACCCCCAGCGAGGTTATTATGGCCGACACTTTGGGCGCGCTGCGCAGGGGGCGGTAGGCTATGCGCTCCGTGGCCACGCCCAGCAGGGTGACCCCGCCCATCGACAGCAGCAGCACGGGAATGAACGGCAGGTGCCAGACCGCGGCCCCTACGAAACAAAGGAAAGCCCCCACCATGAAGAAATCGCCGTGGGCGAAGTTGATCATCGACAGCACGCCGTAGACCAGCGTGTAGCCGAGGGCTATCAGCGCGTACACGCTGCCCAGCTGCACGGCGTTAAGGGCCTGCTGGAAGAAATAGATCACCGGTCATCCCCGGCGGCGGCGCGATAGGTTTTCATTCAGGGTCCGGCCGCGCGGTTACGGCTGCGCGTCCGCGAACCAGGCGAAGGCCCCGTTCCTGATGCGCAGGATCACGGCGCCTTTTACCGGGTCTCCGGTGCCCGCGCTGTATTTGATCATGCCGGTGACCCCGGAATACGGGGGCAGCCCGGGCAGCGCGTCGCGCACGGCGGCGCTCTCCAGTTTCCCGCCCGCGCGGACGGCTCCGGCGATAACTTTCACCGCGTCGTAGGTCAGCGCGGCCACATCGTCGGGCGTGGCGCCGCCGAACTGCGCTTTATAGTCCGTGATGAATTTCTGCGTTACCGGGTTGGTGGTGCCGGGCGAGTAATGGTTCACCAGGTAGGAGCCTTCGCAGTCCTGGCCGCACATTTTCACCAGGTCCTCGCTGCTCCAGGCGTCCGAGCCCAGGAACGGGGCTTTGATGCCCAGCCTGCGCGCCTGCTGCACCTGCAGCGGGACGTCGGTGTAATAGCTGGGCAGGAAGATCAGGTCGGGCTTCGCGCTTTTGATCTTGGTGAACTGGGCCGAGAAATCCTTGTCCCCTTTGGAGTAGGTTTCTACCGCCACCACCTTGCCGCCGGCCGCTTCGAAACTTTCTTTGAACACTTCGGCCTGGCTCTTGAGCACGTCGGAAGCCACGTCGTAGAGGATGGCCGCTTTGGCGGCCTTAAGCTCCTTGCGGGCGAAGCCGCCCAGCACCTTGCCCTCGAAAGTATCGGTGAAGCAGGCCCTGAAAATGAATTTCTTGGGCTGCCCGGTCTTGGCGTCGATGGTGGTCTTGGGGTCGGTGGACCAGGGCGTCATCAGCAGCATGCCGGCTTTCTCCGCTATCTCGGAAGCGGGCAGCGCGTTGCTGCTGGAGTTAGGGCCCACGATGGCCACCACGTGCGAGTAGGCTATGAGCTTCTGCGCCGAGGCCGCGGCCTGTTCAGGCTTCGAGGCGCTGTCCTCTATAAAAAGCTCTATTTTCTTTTTTACGCCGCCCAGTTCTATGCCGCCGGCGTCGTTTATTTCTTTTTCGGCCATCAGCGCGCCGTTCCTGCAGGAGGCGCCCACGGCCGGGATAGCGCCGGTAAGCTCGGCTATCACGCCGATACGCACCGTATCGGTCTTTGAGCCGCCGCAGCCCGCCAGGAAAAAAAGAGCGGTCAGCGCCGCGGTAAGCTTTGTGCCTTTCATTTATATCCTCCGGCCGATATTGTATTTATCAAATATAAGCATTCTACCAAATTCACACAGCGGCCTAGGAAACTGCCCGCCCCCCGGCCGGGACCCGCTTCTCCGGAAAAGGGGACACCTGTCCCCTTTTCCCGGCCTAGGTACAAAGACCGGGCCTTACTGCGCCCATTGGCACTTACAAAGAATTGCTGCCGCTGTTAAAATATATCCGTAAGCTCCACCGGTGATCGGCTGTAAAAGGATCTAAATGAACGGAAGAACACTTCGCCGCAGACAAGCAGGTTTTGCCGTAACCGCAGCCGCCGCCGTCCTGTGCGCGGCTTTTCCTTTGCATGCCCGGGCACAAAGCGCTCTGGCGCAGCTTGCGCCGGCTTCCGGAAACGCTGCCCCCTCGCCCGCCCCGCGCCCCAGTTTGCCGGTAATTCCCGGCATCCGCGTGCTCATCAAGTGCCCCGGCTCCTGCCGTTTCCCCACCTCCAGCCACTCGGCCTACGGCACCGCGCTGGACTCCAGTTATAGACCGGACGCCAAATACGGGGATTATTACCCCTATTCGGGAGAAACCGAAGGAAGCATAGACGAGAACGGCAACCGCGCCACGGTGAAGGGCCTGTTGGGCGGCATGGCGGACGAAAGCGGCCACCCATCGCTGTTCGCCAACGGCGGCGATCCTAAGAAGCACTGGGAGCGCGCCCTGAAATACTTCCGTGACCGCCAGTTCCCGGACGCTTACTTCGAGATAGGCATAGTCTGCCATCTTACGCAGGACCAGGCCGTACCGGCGCACGCGGCGAACATCAACCATGTGGTAACGTTCGGCGACAAGTTCGAATCCGCCTCGGGCAAGAATATTTCCATGCTGGCGAAGCTCGAAGGCACGATCCAGGCCCTGTTCATCCCTTCGATGCAGCCCTACGAATACTACCAGGCGCTGCAGGACGATACCCGCAAACACCTGGCCGAATGGGTGAACCCCCAGACAAAACTTCCGTACTGGCCGCCCGCGGCCGACGCGCCGCCGCTCGGCCAGGACGCCACCAAAGGCCCCGGGAGCGATTATTCCGATGATAAAGACAGTTTTGACAAGAATAGCGAGCTCGGCAAGGATATCCTTAACCGCCAGATGAAGATGGCCGCCATCTACACCAAAGAAGTGCTGAAAGCCGCCGCGAAGCTGATCCCGCCGGCCATCAGCGCCGACGCGCTTAAAAGAGAGGACACGAAGAACTCTGTGGTGGACGTTAATTTCAACGTTTACGACAACAGGCGCGGAGCTATAAAGATCACCGTAGAACGCCCGCTCTACGGCCAGGTGGAACGGAGCCTGGTGACCATAACTACGGACGGCAACACGGTCCCCTCCGGCAGCCTGGCCGTTACCTTCACCACGCCCAACCCCATCAAGGGCAAGGACGTCATAGTTATCACTATTGAGGACGCCGACGGCAATATCGGCAGTATCACGGAAAGGGTGCGCTACGACCAGCCCATCGACTACTACGGCGGCTGACGCCGCCGGCCGGCGCGGGGCCTGTTGCCGGCCTTAGGAAAGCCCGCATTCGTCCGCCACTTTTCTTTCCATTTTTATCAGGGCGATGACCGCCGAGAGCCTTTCCTGGTCCGGCGGCATGGCCGTGCCCGTCTCATAAAAGAACGCCAGCAGTTTGTAAAACCTGGCTTTCAGGCCGGGGTCGGCTATTTCGCTGCCCGGGTTCCGTTCCAGGTTCTGCGCGGAGAAGCCGGGAGTTTTCATCCTGAGCGCCCAGTACCAGGCCTTCGCGTCCACCAGTTCGGAATTCAATTTCGCAAGACGGCTCTGCCTGTCCGGGCAGGAGTTCCCGGGGTCCGCCACGGCGTCCCGGAGGGTCATGCGCGCGGCGGCTTCAGTTCAGTCCGGGGTTATTGGCTGTGGCGCGGGCGCGGCGCCAGGCCGCCTGGGCCCGTCGTCCACGGCCAGCGCGGCGAAGAAGCCGGCCACCGACAGCAGCGAGGCCGCGATGAACACCGACTTATAGCCGTAGGCGGCCCACAGCAGGCCGCCGGCGGCCGGGATGGTCATGGAGACCGCGTGGTCCATGGTAACGCCCAGCGACACCGTGGGAGAGAGGTCGGCCTTGTGCTCGGCTATCCGGTTCAGGTAGGTAGTGCGCGCTATGCGCGTGGCGAACATCAGGTTGTCCAGTATGAACAGCGAATAAAGAAAAGGCCTGTAGGCGGAGAACACGAAGCCGCCGCAGATCACCAGCAGTATCAGCGCGTCGGCTATGAACATCTTGCGCTCGCCTATCAGGTCCACCAGCGCGCCGAACGCCTGCCTGAACACCACGCCCAGGGCCGAGGCGATCATGGACAGCATGGCCATCAGGGCCGGGTTCGCCCCGTAGACCGTTACCAGCACCCAGGGCGCGAAGGTAAGGAAGATCTGCTTGCGCGCCCCGAACAGGATATTGAGCAGGTAATACCACTTGTACTTCCACCTGAACACGAAACGCCGGCCGCCGGGAGCGGAGTCCTCGACGCTTTTTTTCATGCGCGCGAACAGGAAAGCCGAAACAACGGACGCCAGCGCCGCCGCCAGGAAAGCCCACTGGTAAAGCTTCGGCCCGGCCGCCCGGGCGAGCCCCCACACCAGCCCCGCCCCGGCTATGGCGGCGAAATTGGTCATGCCGCTGATCTGGCCGAGCCGGCGCCCGTGCCCGCCCTCTTTGGCGAAGCGCAGCCCCATCACGCTTTCCACCGTCATGAACAGGTGGCCGCCGGTGCTCCACAGCAGCATCCACACCAGCATCAGGTTATAAGTGGGGGACAGGAAACCCAGCCCGGCCACGCCCACCGCGGTTAGCAGGCTGGTTATAACGGCCCATTGCCGCACCGGCAGCGCGGCCAGCAGGCCGGTGATGAAGATAAGCAGGAAGCCGGGCAGCTCGCGCGGGAATTCCAGGAAGCCGCGCTGGCTGGAGGACATTTTGAACGAATCGTTGAGGTAATTATTGAACGCCGAGGAGATAATGCCGGAGTTTATGCCCAGGAAAAACACGCCCAGCAGAAAAGCCTTGAAAGCGGGATCGGCGTTGCGCCAGCGTTTGAGCATTACTCGATTTTACTAAACTAAGGGGCCTTTCTCCGCC
>JAPLKJ010000009.1 GCA_026388125.1 Elusimicrobiota bacterium | reverse complement strand
ACCCCTGCACTTCGCTGGTCCCGTAAACAGCGGACTGCGGCTCTTCGGAGAGTCCTGAGAAATAAGAAAGCCCGCTCCCGCGGGCTTTCTTACTTTAACCTTTTTCCCGCGGCTATTCGCCGCCGGCCTGCCTGAGCTTCTGCTGGAGCTGCTCCACCGTCTGCCGCAGGGTCTCCTCGCTGGCGGCCAGCTCCTTGATGCGCTGCTCGTATTCGTCCCGCGCCACGGAGCCGGTCTTCCTGGCCCGCTCCTCCTCCAGCACGGACCGCAGCCGCTCGATGTTCCTGCCCGCCTCTTCGGCCAGGGCGCGGTATTTTTCCGCCGCGATCTCGTTGGCGCTGGCCTCGTCCCGGAAAGCCGAGATCTCGGAAAGCAGCGTTTTCTCCTTTTGCGCGAAGTCCTGCGCCTGTCGTTCCTTGCCGGCGCGCAGCTCGCGGCGCTCCGCCTCCAGGCCCTTGGCCGCGGCGGCCTTGAACTCGGCCTCCACGCGGTCGCGGCGCACCAGCTCGGCGCGGAGCAGCTCCCCGTCGCGCTTCAGGGCTTCCAGCTGCTTGTCGCGGGCGGCTCTCTGCTCTTCCGCGGCGCGCAGTTTCAGCAGCGTATCCTCGTATTTTTTCTCCCGCGTTTTCACCTCGTCCTCGAACGCGGCCTTGAAATCCTCGTATTCGGCGCGCAGGGTCCTGTATTCCTTCTCGCGGGCGGCCAGCCTGGCCGCCAGCTGGGCGCCTGAATCCTCGGCGCTCTTCCTCTCCTGGGCCAGTTCCATCTGCAGGGAGGAAAGCTGCTGCTGGCGGTCCTCGGCGGTTTTCTTTATGCTCTCGAAGCGGCCCAGGGCGTCGGAAAGCTTTTCCCTGAAACCTTCCAGGGTTTTCCGGTACGTCTCCTCCTGCGCCTGGCGCACCTGCGCCGCGGCCTCCAGCTCGTGGTTCTTGCGCTCCACGATCTCGGAATAGCGCGCCACCTCGCGGCGCACGGCGGCCTCCGTCTTTACCGCGGCCGCGGCTTCCTCGTCCGCGACGCGGACGGTAAGCGCGGCGATCCTGTCTTCCAGCACGCGCCTTTCGGAGCTGAAGCCCGCGCCCAGCGTCTCTTTTTCCGCGGCCGCCTTCACCAGCGCTTCCCTGGCGCGCATGACCTCGGCGTCCCTGACGGCCAATTCGGCGTCCATGGCCTTTTCCTTCTCGGTGTAAAGCCGTTCCAGGCGCTGGCGCTCCAGCAGCAGCAGCTCCTCTTTTTCCAGCCGCGACGCCTCGAAGGCGCGCGAAAGCTCGGCGATCTTGTCGTCGCGCAGCTTGAGCGTTTCCGCGCTGCGCTGGGCGTTCTCCTCGATGGCGGCGGCGCCCCGGGCCTTTTCCTCGGCCAGCGCCAGCTTCAGCTCCTCGCCTGATTTCTGCAGCGCCATTTTAAGCATGCCAAGGGCCGTTTCCTTGCGCTCCAGGGCGGCGGCGGCGGCCGAAGTCCGTTCCTCCAGTATCTCGGAGAACTTCTCCTGCTCGGCGGCCTGCTCCTGGCGCGCCTCGGCGGCGGCGGCGGCGGCGCGCGCCTCATACTCCGCTTTGAGCTTCAGCTTGAAAGCGTCGAATTCCGCGCGGTGCCGCTCCGCGGCGGCCTCGAGGTCCCTGCGCAGCCCCGCGGCCTGGTCGCGGCCGGCGGCGCGGTCCTTGGCCAGCTCGTCCTGCTCCCGGCGAAGATGCATGATCTCCTCCGTCTTCAGGCGCAGGCTGTCCTCGTAGCCGCGCGCGGCGGCGTCCAGCTCGGCGCGCAGGTCCCGCGTGTGCTTCTCGGTCTCCACTTTCAGGCGCACTTCGTACTCCGACTGCAGCTGCCGTTCCCTGAAAGTGAATTCCTCCTGCTTGGCGCTGTACTGGGCCTGCGCCTGCCCCAGCTTCTGCGCCAGCGCCTCCCGCTCCGCCTGCGTTACGCGTACGGTCTCCTCGAAAGTCCTCAGGTTGCGCTGCAGGTACTCTATCTCCTCCTGGCGCTTGGCGGTGTCTTCCTTATAGCCGCGCTCTATCTCCTGCAGCTTTTCCGCCAGGCGGTTGCGCTCGTGCTCCACCGCTATTTTCAGGCGGCGCGGGATCTCGGCCTCCATCTCGCGGTACCGGTTCCGTTCGGCCTCCACCGCCAGCTCCATTTTAGTTATGCGGCCCTCGTACGCGGCCTGCTGGTTCTTCTTTTCCTCTTCCAGCGCGCCTATCACGCCTTCGAGGCTGCGCATGGCGTCCTTGTAGCGGGAAAGGTCCTCGTCCCGGCGCTTCACGGCCTCGGGCAGCTCGCTGAGCTGATGTTCGAGCAGCGAGACCTGCGCTTTAAAATTGTCTATTTCCTGGTTCTTCTCAAGTATCTTCTTGTCTATCTCCAGTTCTTTGCGCCGCAGGGCGCGCTCGCGGTCCTCGGTATCCTTCACCCAGCTGTCCTTCGCCCACTTGAGCATGACCTCCTGCTTCTTAAGCTCCTCGGCGGAACTCTGCTCCCTTTTTTCCAGCTCCTCCACCCGGTTCTGGTAGCTGCGGTCCAGCGAACTTTTTATGGCCGCCGCCTCGTCCGCGTACTTCTTCTTCTCCTCCTCCAGCCGGGCGCCGTAAACGCGCTCGAATTCCTGCTGCTTGGCCAGCTGCTCCTGGCGCAGCTGCCACAGCTCCCCCTCCACCTGCGCCCAGCGCCCGCGCAGCTCGTCGGATTTCTGCTGGTAGTCCTCGTACAGCCGGGCTTCCTTAACTTTGAGCTGGTCCTCGTTCTTCGAAATTTTCTCCTCCAGCTCCTTTTCGCGCTCGCTAAGGCGTTCGAGCCTGGCGCGGAACTGGTTCTCCACCGAGTCCTGCCTGGACTTCAGCTCCTCCTCGTGGGCGCGGGTCGTGCGCTCGATGTCGGAGGTCTTAGCCTTCAGCTGGTTCTCCAGGAAAGCCACCTGGCTGCTCTTTTCCTGCAGGTTCTGGCGCGTCTTCAGGTCGTCCTCGTGCAGGGCGCGTATCTTGTCCAGCGCCCAGCGCAGGGCCAGGCGGGCCGTCTCCACGTCGTTTATCGTGGTCTCGTTAAGGGAGGATTCGTCAAATTTTTCGTTCATAGTTAAACTCCGTCTAAGACATTGTGCAATTTGAGGCCGCCGCCTTTCAACAGATACGCGGTTGTCCGCATTGTAATTATAGGCTCCGGGCGGTCAATTAAAGGTTACATTTACATTAAATAATTGTTCCGCCGACCGCTGCGTGAACGGGTGTCGGCGTAAAAGTTGACAATAAAACTTATGATTGATAGATTAACAGTAGGCCGCAGCTGATGCACAAAAATTTACCGCCGGTCCAAAGACCGCGGCAACGATAGAACGGGGGCGGCAACCTACAAATGAAACCCATGGCCCTTGATAAGAAAAAGATCATCGTCGGAGAAAATCAGGCGAAAGTAATAAAGGACAAGTACCTCCGGGACGACAATACCGTGGAGGACCTTTTTACGCGGGTGTCCCATAATATCGCCCTTTCGGAAATACTGCTGCATCCCAGGGCGGAAGAGTGGGGCGTGTTCGAGGGGATAAGCTTCAGGAAGCACGAAACCGGCGCCGGAGAAAGCTACTCCCGCGCTATCCTGTTCCATGAGGGACTGGCCGACTCGACGGCGCGCGAGGCCAACTTCCTGAAACTGGTGGCCAACCTGGAAAAGGTCTATAAGGGCGAGGAGGAGGCGCGCGGAACGGCCGACCGCGCGCAGACCGGCTTTTACAACATGATGGCGGATTTCGATTTCCTGCCCAATTCGCCGACCCTGATGAACGCGGGCCGCGAGTTGCAGCAGCTTTCGGCCTGCTACGTGCTGCCCGTCCCCGATTCCATGGAGGGCATAGCCCAGGCCCTCACGGCGCAGAGCCTGATACAGAAATCCGGCGGCGGCACAGGTTTCTCGTTCTGCCGGGTGCGTCCCAAAGGCGACACGGTGAAGAAGACCCACGGCGTGGCCTCCGGCGCCATCTCGTTCATGAAGCTGTTCGACAAGCTTACCGACGTGGTGAAACAGGGCGGCACGCGGCGCGGCGCCAACATGGGCATCCTGCCCTACTGGCACCCGGAGATCAAGGAGTTCATAACGATAAAGTCGCAGCCGGGCGTGCTGGAGAACTTCAATATTTCCATAGCCCTGGACGACAAGTTCATGAAGGCCGTGGAGACCGGCGCGTCCTACGACCTGGTGAACCCCCGCACCGGCGCGGCGGCCGGCACGGCGAAGGCCAGGGAAGTGTTCAACTCCATGGTGGAATCCGCCTGGGCCACCGGCGACCCCGGCATCGTCTTCCTGGACCACATCAACCAGACCAATTCCAACCCCACCCCGGCGCTGGGCGAGATAGAGAGCACGAATCCCTGTGGCGAGCAGCCGCTGCTGCCGTGGGAATCCTGCAACCTGGGCTCCATAAACCTGGCCAACTTCGTGACCGGAGAACTGACCAAAGGGAAACTGGACTGGGACCGCCTGGCGGAGACGGTGCGCAAGGCCGTCCGCTTCCTCGACGACGTCATCGAGATAAACAATTACCCGCTGCCCGAGATAGAGAAGATAGCCAAGGGCAACCGCAAGATAGGCCTGGGCATCATGGGCTGGGCGGAGACGGCCGTGAAACTGGGCCTGCCCTACGACAGCCCCGCGGGGCTGGCGAAGGCTGAAGAGGTGATGGGCTTCATAAACGGCAAGGCACTAGCGGCCTCCGAGGAACTGGCGAAAGAACGCGGCGCTTTCCCCAACTGGAAGGATTCGATCTACGACGCCGGCGGGAAACATTTCAGGGGTACGGCGGCCAGGCCCCGCAACGCCGCGCGCACCACGATAGCCCCGACGGGCACCATAGCCATAGCGGCGGGGCTGCAGGGCTCCGGCATCGAGCCGTTCTTCGCCATCTCCTACACGCGCTACAACGCCAGGGCGCTGGACGCCATAAAGAACAACCACGACCCCGAAGCCAGGGACACGTTCTTCGAGGTGAACGCGCTGTTCAAGCAGCTGGCCGCCGAGCACGACTATTTCGGGCTGGACGAGGCGACGCTGTGGAAGAAGATAGAACACAACCATAAGGCGGTGCGCGGCATCCCCGAGATCCCCAAACGGATACAGGACCTTTTCCCCACCGCCCACGACGTGTCCATAGAGAACCACATAAGGATACAGGCGGCCTTCCAGAAGCACATCGACAACGCGGTCTCCAAGACCATCAACATGCCGGCCTCGGCAAGGACGGAGGACGTGAAGAACTGCTACGTCCTGGCGCATAAGCTGGGGTGCAAGGGCATGACCGTCTACCGCGACGGCTGCAAGGCGCAGCAGGTGCTGAACATCACGCCGGGCACCCAGCCCCAGGCCAGGACCAAGAAAAAAAAGACCGCGTACCAGTCCTTCGGCGTGTCGTCGGAATATTTCCAGCTGAAGACCGGGTACGGCCCGCTGCACGTGCACGTGAACTACAACGAGCACGGCCCTTACCAGGTATTCACCAACATGCCGCCGCTGGGCACGGAGATCAGCGGGCTGACATCGCTGATAGGCATACTGCTTTCCAAATACCTGGAGGAAGGCGGCGACCCCGTGAAGATCATCAAGCACCTGAACTCGGTGAAAGGCGACAGGCCCGTGGGCCTGGGCGACAACAGGATAAACTCGGTGGCGCACGGCATAGCCGTGGCGCTGAGGAGCCACCTGAAGCGCACCGGCATCATAAACACGGACCAGGAGATAAACGGGCCGGAAAAGCTGGAGCTTTGGGAAGCCTCGCGCACCCAGTACTGCCCCAAGTGCTACTCCTCCAACGTCAGCTACGAGTCCGGCTGCTCGGGCCCCAACTGCCACGACTGCGGCTACTCGGAGTGCTCGTAAGAGCGGCCGGCCCGGACGGCAGCGAAGTTAAAAGCCCCGCCAGGAACGGCGGGGTTTTTATTTTGCCCCAAAGGCGGGCGTATTTTTATAAAATGTATCCATGAAGAAAGGGCTTTTTATAGTGCTGGAAGGGCCGGACCGCTCCGGCAAATCCACCCAGGCCGCGCTGCTGAAAACCTGGCTGGAGGGACTCGGCCGCGAAGTGCTGGTCACCCGCGAACCGGGCGGCACCTACCTTTCCGAGCAAATACGCAGGATACTGCTCGATCCCAAAAGCCGGCTAGAGCCGATGACGGAACTTTTTCTTTACGAGACCTCGCGCATCAAGCATACCCTTGAAAAGATAATCCCCGCGCTGAAAGCCGGCAAGGTACTGATCTCCGACCGCTACACGCTGTCCACCACCGCCTACCAGGGCTACGGCCGCGGCCTGCCGCTGAGGACGGTGGAGACGCTCAACAGCATCGCCACGCTGGGGCTTAAGCCCCACCTGACCGTGGTCATGGATATCCCCGACAGGGTCTTTGCCCAGCGCGAGCGCGAGGACGAGAAACTGCGCGGCGCCGACCGCATAGAGCGCGAGCCGGACAGCTTCCGCCGGCGCGTGAACCGGGCCTACAAACTGCTGGCCCGCAAGCCCGGGATGACGCGCATCGACGCCGGGCGGCCGGTGGAGGAAATACAGACGGAGATAAGGGCCCGCGTGGAGAAGATCCTGAAAATGCAGGGAGGGAAACGATGACCGGCGGCCCGGGTCATCGCTGCCCGCGCCCCGCCAACGGCTGAACTATGGCATTCTCATCGATACTCGGCCAGGATAAGACCATAAAGCGCCTGCGTTCGCTGGTGGAGACCGGCCGCGTGCCGCCGGCCATGATCTTCCACGGCCCGCCGGGCGTCGGCAAATTCCCCGCGGCCCTGGAGTTCGCCGCGGCGCTCAACTGCACGCGCGTCCCTTTCACGGAGGCCGCGCCGGCCGCGGCCGCGCCCGAAGAGCCCGCCGACGGGCTTTTCTTCGCCGGGCCGGAGAGCAAAGCGCCCGCTCCCGCGCCAGCCGCCGCGGCGAGACCGCCGGAAGGCCCGGCCCCCGCGCCGGCAGGAGATTCCTGCGGGCTCTGCCGCTCCTGCCTGCAGGCGAAAAGCGGCGCGCATCCCGACATCCGCGTGGTGGACACTCTCTTCCAGGCCGCCCTGCTCGACGAGGATGAAAGCGCCAATTTAAAAGTGGACACGGTCAGGGAACTCACCCGCTGGGCGCAGCAGAAGCCGATGCTTTCGGACTGGAAAATATTCGTCATCCGCGACGCGGAAGCGCTGGTGCCGCAGGCCCAGAACGCGCTGCTCAAGACCCTGGAAGCCCCCCCGCCGAACACCGTGATCGTGCTTACCACGTCGAAAAAGAACTCGCTGCTGGCCACCATCCTTTCGCACAGCTTCCCGGTGGAGTTCGCCCCGCTGCCGCGCGCGGTGGTAGCCGGCCTGCTCACGGACCGGGGCGCCGACCCGGCCGAAGCCCTTAAGCTCGCGGCGCTGTCGCGGGGCTCGATGGAAAAAGCGGCCGAGGCCGGCGGGCTGATGCTGCGCCTGGCCAAACTGCGGCCCGGCGACCCCTCCAGGGCCTTCAAGTTCGCGGCGGGCCTGCCCAAGGACAGCCACCTGGCGCGCGAGGAAGTGAAGACTTTGCTGGAGCTCGCGCTGGGGCGCATCAGGGCCGCCTGGCGCGCGGCCGAGCCGCCCGCCAAGAACAAGTTCACCGCGCTGCTGCGCCGCACGCTGGAGCTGCGCCGCATGGCCGACCGCAACGTTTCCTATTACCAGCTCCTCGAGGTGGCCCTGCTGGAAAGCGAAAGAGCGGGGCTAAAGCTGGAAGACCTGTTGGACACCGCCGCCGCGGAAGCGAACGGATGAAGACGAAGACATATTACATCACCACCCCGCTCTATTACGCCGCCGACAAGCCCCATCTCGGGCACGCCTACACCACGCTGGCCGCCGACGTGCTGGCGCGCCACCTGCGCGCGCGGGACATCCCGGTGCAGTTCCAGACCGGCACCTGCGAGCACGGCGCCGACGTCGAAAGAGCGGCCCGCGAAAAGAACGTGGAGCCTAAGATCTGGTGCGACAGGACCGCCGCCGATTTCCGGGCGCTGTGGAAGACCCTGAACATAAAGTACGACAATTTCCTGCGCACCGCCGACCCCGCGCACGAGGCCGGCGTGCAGGCCGCGTTCGAGCAGCTCCTGGCCGGCGGCGATATTTACTCCGGCGCCCGAGAAGACCTTTACTGTCCCGCCTGCGGGACTTTTTACGACGAGAGCGAGCTGAAGGACGGCAGGTGCCCCGTGCACGCGCGCCCGGCGCAGCGCCTCAGCGGGGAATGTTATTTCTTCAGGCTCTCGAAATACGGCGGCGCGCTGCTGGAGCATTACCGGGAACACCCGGATCTCCTCTCCCCCAACTGGCGCGCGCAGGAGCTGGTCAGTTCCGTGAAGGCGGGCCTCAGGGACGTTCAGGTCTCCCGCGCCGGCGCGGCCTGGGGCGTGCGGGTCCGGTCGAACCCGGAGCACACCGTGCACGCCTGGTTCGGCGCGCTGCTCGGCTACGCCGCCGGGGCCGGCTACCGCCCGGAACAGCCCTCCCACGATTTCTCCTCGCTGTGGCCCGCCGACGTGCACCTGGCGGGCAGGGAGAGCTTCCGGCTGCACGGCGTGGTCTGGCCCGCCATGCTGATGGCCCTCGGCCTGAAGCTGCCGCACAAGGTTTACGCGCACGGCTGGTGGACCATCAACGGCGCCAGGATGTCGAAGACGCGCGGCAACTACATAAAGGCCGAGGACCTGGTGAAGGACTACGGCGTGGACGCGCTGCGCTATTTCGTTTTCAGGGAAGTCGCGTTCGGGCAGGACGGGGATTTTTCTCCGGAAGCGTTCCACCGCCGCTATAACGCCGACCTGGCCAACGGCCTGGGAAACCTCTTCTCGCGCGTGATGAACATGGCGGCCAAATACCTCGACCACCGCCTGCCGGAAAAGCCCGCGGACTGCGAAGCGTT
>JAPLKJ010000230.1 GCA_026388125.1 Elusimicrobiota bacterium | reverse complement strand
CTATGCCGGTATGTTCAAAGCCTGCAGGTAACACCGCGCAGGGTTTGTGCGATATGGCAGGCAATGTTTGGCAGTGGGTGCAGGACAGGTATCAGGATTCGTATGAAGGCGCGCCTTTTGACGGCAGTGCGTTTTACGGTGCGAGCGTCTCCCGGGTGTTGCGTGGCGGTTGCTTTGTCAGTAAGGGCGCCAGGGTACTGCGGGCGGATCGCCGCAGCCGCAACGCCGCTGAATACCACTACGGCGATGTCGGGTTCCGCCTTGCGAGGTAGGATGGCGATCATATGGGCAAAATATTCAAAGAAGATCTTTACCGGAACTTCCGCTTCGCTGCGGTTGTGCTTCTTTCCTTAAGCGCCGGGCAGCTTGCGGGCCTGGCGGCCGAGCCGCCGCTTAGCGAGGCTGAGCTGCGTGATAGTTCACTTGTCGGCGGCTCTTTTTGTGCGGCGGTGGAAAAGCCGCTGTTCCGCTCGGTGCGCAACGACTATTTCCCGCTGGGCCGGGTCATAGCCAACATGCTGGGTGATGAAACGGCCGAGCATGTGGCCTGGTCGGTGACGGAATATATTACCCAGCGCGGCTGGAACCCGTCGGACCTGTCGCTTGACCAGGTACGCCTTGCCAAACGCGCCGTCCTGGAGGACCTGGGGAAAGCTAAAACAGAATATGCCGGCAATCCCTGTTCTGTAGCGCTCAGCGCCGCCATCCAGACGAGCGGCGGCGGAACCCTGGCCAGATCCGGCAAGGCCATGGGGATCCTGGCCGGCGACAGCGCGTATGAGGCGGAAGGGTACGCCACCTGGGATAACGGGTCCCGGACCAGCGTGATGCTGGAGATCCATGAAGCCGCCGTAAAGAGGGCTGGTTACGCGGGACTTGGCAGCATCACCAAGGAATGGGCCATCCCCGTGTTCATTCCTCACGACGAAATAACGGCCGCCTGGTCGTACGATTACTATGTCAGGAAATTACCGGGAATAAAGGGGTATCCTGAGCAAATAGAGGTCCGTGCGCGCCTGGATCCGGGTTTCGCCGCCTTTGACAGTCGGGTGAAGGCCGAGCTGGACGCCGAAAGGGAAGGCCGGCCGCTGGGCGAATTACTGTACGTTATAAATACCTGCCAGAATTCCTGCGAAACCGGCGCCGCCATCAAAGAGGAATTTTCTAAAGTTATAGGCGTTAAATTCCCGGCTGCCAAGCTTGAGAACGGGCTTGGTTTTCAGGTGGTTAAGGTGAGGTAGCCTTTGCAGTGCCGTCATGGAGTTGTTTGGTATGTCAGTTGGATAGTGACCCTGCCGGTCACTGAAACTGTTTTTCCGGCATAAGTTTAACGTGAACCGAACGGGCAATACGCATGAGAACGAATACGACGCCCGTGCAGGCCTGCCGCCTCATGTAAAAATGCCGTCTGCCCGCTAGAATATATGTGTAGCCAGCCCCCGTAAGTAAGGGGACCTTTAAGAGTCTTGTTTAAATTAACGGAGGTTTATATGAACATAAAAATGAAAATTTCAGTATGGCTGGCCTTGTCGCTTTTCGCTAGTGTTTGTTCCGCCCAGGAGGCCGGCTTACAGGCGCTGAGTTTAGCGTATAGCGCGGCCAGCGGTGAAACGAAAGTGCCGCGCGCAGTGAACGCGGCTGAGCTAGTGGGCTTTGATAATTCCCGGAAGCCGGATGGCGACACCCTGGCCAGCCTTTCCAGGCGGATCCCGGGGCTCGACACGCAGAATCTGTACGTCGTCAATTTCACAGATGCGGACATATGGATGCGTAATGCCGTGAACGCGAAGGACACCTACCTGGATGTCTTTACCGCGCCATCGCTGCGGCCTGGCAGCGTCGATATCTATTACTTTTCAAAAGAAGTCTTGGCCCGCCTCGAGAAGAAGTACGCTTTAGGCGCGCTGCCCGTTTCCGGGGTTACGAAAGATGGCAAGCCTTTCCGTCTGGAAGCCATCGTTGCCGGGGAAGGGCGGGTGTATTTTCTCTATGATCTGGCCGGGAATTTCAGCTTTATGGACGGGAAAGATGAAGCCAGAGTCTCTAATTCTGGAACCGTGGCCTATCAGATACAGGGGGACGGAGATGTCTCGATAGAAGGGCTTAGCGGCTGCGGCTGTCTGGCCTTTTTCTGCGGTTGCGCCGATGTTCAGCGAATGACCAAAGTATCCGGTTCTCGGATGCGCGTGGGAACAAGCAGGGGGCCTCAGACCGAAGTTCTCACCCCCGTACGTGTGAACTGACAGCTATAACAGGATTTTCCGCAGTTCTAATCTCCGCGCAGAACGTGCGCGCGCTGGAATTAAACAAAGTGACCTTGCCGGGTCAGTACTATAGCCCTTTCGCTTCGTGCCCGCCGAACTCGCGGCGCAGGGAGGAGGAAAGCCGGTCGCTGAAATTGTTCTTGTCCTGCGAACGGAAACGGCTGAACAGCGCGGCCGAGATGGCCGGCAGGGCAACGCCCAGCCGCGCCGCTTCTTCCACGGCCCAGCGGCCTTCCCCGGAGTCCGGGACTACGCCGGAGACGCTTTCCAGGCCCGGGTCCTTGGCGAAAGCGCTCTGCGCCAGTTCCAGCAGCCAGGAGCGCACCACGCTGCCCCTGTTCCAGAGGCCAGCCACCGCCGCGGGGTCGACCTCGCCGAAAGGAGAGGCTTTGAGCAGCTCGAAGC
>JAPLKJ010000022.1 GCA_026388125.1 Elusimicrobiota bacterium | reverse complement strand
TAAGTTTGTCTATCTCCCGGTTGCTCATGGTTATTTGCTCCATTAAATCCCTCCCAGCTCGGTGCCTGAAGGGTTAGTTTACCGCAAACCATGACACTTCTACTTGCCGCTACCATGACATTTTAAAAAAATCGCTACAAGGGATGAATAAGAATTGAAGAAGAAGAGGAAAAAAGACTAAACTACCAAGAGCTCAGCGTCGCTTCGCTCCGATGGGCCTCGGCATGGACCGAACTGCCCCTCGCCTTCAGCCCGAGACAGCCCTCGGCATGACCGGAATACGCAATGGGCGCAAGCAGCGCCCCGTAGCCGGCTTCCACCAGCTCTTTTTCTATATAGAACAAAGCCGTATTGTGGCTTTTAATTCCCTCGAATTCGGGGGAATTAAAAACCGGGTTATTTGTTTCCGCCCAAACTCCGAGGAACTCCGGCCGGCTTACGCCGCTAAATAAAGCAGCCCCATTACTCCCCAAGTATCGCCGGCAGATTCCAGAGCAGATACAGCGGCACGCTTATAAGCCGGTAGCTCACGGCATTCCCCTGTGTGGTATTCACGTTCACCGCCATTACCGATGGCGGATTTGTATCCGCCCGCACGGCAAGCGCCAGACGCCGCTCGAACATAAACTGGTGCAGGCTCTTCATTGCGCCCGATGCTCCGGATTTTAACTCCACGGGGATAATGCGGCCCTGCATTTGAACAAGATAATCTATCTCTCCGGGGCGCCCCCCCTCACGCTGCCAAAAGTAAAGTTCAGGACCGCCGCCCGCCCCCGAAACGGTCAGCCGCAGTTGAGCCGCCGCCAACTGGTCGGTAAGCTGGCCCCGCAACGCCGGCGCCAGAGAAGCCCACTCCGGGTATGCCTGGGCGGCTGGGGTATCCAGCAGCGCGTGCACAACAGCCACGTCAGCCGCCACCACTTTACGGAAAGAGTTTTTAACCTCAGCGCCCAGCGGTAAGCCGTTGGCCGCGGTGTGCCGTACCTGATGCACAAGCTGAGCCATGCTCAGCAGGTCCAGCGCATGTTTTGCCTGATGCTGTTTTACGCCTTCACGCACATGCGTGTGAACGAACTTCCGCCCCAGCGACGCCACCACAGCCTGCAGCACGGCGTCAAGAATATTCCTGTCCATCCGGCCCGAATACTTGGCGAAATCCGCGCGATAAGCGGCCACCAGGTCCTTTTGCAGTTCCCGCACCTGGCGCGGCTGGCGGCCGGCAACATCAGCCGCCACCACCGCCGGCATGCCGCCCACCATTGCAAACCTGTAAAACCAGCGCAGAGCCTGTTCGTGCGCAGCGGCGGAAAGCTCAGTGCCGGGACGCCAGGCAGAAAGCGGGGCCAGCAAGCGTTCCTGCCCGTGAGCCAGCAGGTACTCGGGGAACCCCATAGGCTCAATATGTTGGAAAGAGATGCGCCCTACCGGCATACTGAAATTATGGTCCGCAAGCGCAAAATCCAGCAACGAGCCCGCCGCCACTACCGGCAATTGCGGCAACTCCTCATAGAACCAGCGCAAACAGGCAAGAACCTCGCCAGCTCCCTGTATCTCATCTAAAAAAAGAAGACTGGTTTCCGGTTTTATATCAACAGATAAAGTAAGCGACAGTTCTCCCAATATCCGGCTGGGATCATTGATGTTAAAAATACGCTTAAGCGCAGGATCCCTCTCAAAATTTATCTCCACCAGTTGGCGGCCTGACCGGGCAGCCATTTCCCTAACCAACCAGGTTTTACCAACCTGCCGGGGCCCACGCAACACAAGCGGCCGCCGGTCCGGACTTACTAACCAAGCATCAAGTCTTGTTTCTATGGTGCGTTTCATATACCTGATTATACAAACAACACGTTGTTTACACAACCTACATTCCGCATTACCACGCAGAGTTATATCCGCAAATAGGTTTATAATATTTTATACACTAGAAAAGAATGCGGGGAATACAAAGGGCTCCGCCAGGAGCCCTTTGTATTCCCCGCTGGCCGGTTATTCCCCGGCCGGCTTGCGCCGCTAAATAAAGCAGCCTGTCCCCATTACTGAATTAAGTTCTGTGTCACCTTATCTCCCCTTTTATTAGCCCCCCTGGGGTGGCCTGTGTAGGAAGGTATCAGCTGCCGGATGGCGTCTATTATCGGCGCGGGCTCGGGCAGTTCGGCCAGCAGGCGCAGGCCGCCCATCTGCTCTTTTAAAATGGCCATGTCGCTTTCTTCCGGCACCGCCACGAAGATATCGTCGTTGCCGGTATCCCTGCGCACGTCCTCGGGGCGGAACAGCTCCTCGTACATCTTTTCCCCGGGGCGCATGCCGGTGTATTTTATCTCTATATCCTTGCCCGGCACCAGCCCGTTAAGCACAATAAGGTTGCGGGCAATGTCGTCCACCTTAATGGGCGTGCCCATGTTAAGCACGAAGATCTCGCCGCCGCGGCCCATGCTGCAGGCCTGTAGAATAAGCTGGATGGCCTCTTCCACCGTCATAAAATAGCGCGTAA
>JAPLKJ010000107.1 GCA_026388125.1 Elusimicrobiota bacterium | reverse complement strand
GCCCCGCTGATGTTCGCCCGCGAGAGCCTGCTGCGGTCGGCCGACGTTTTCCCGGTGGAGTTCTCCGATATCAGGCAGACGCATAAGGTGCTGCACGGGGCCGACCCCTTCGCGGAGATGGCCATCGACCCCGCCCTGCTCAGGCTGGAACTGGAGCGCGAGCTGAAAAGCAAGCTTATCCTGCTGCGGGAGAATTTCCTGACTATCAACGGCTCGCCGAAGGATCTGGACCGGCTCATGGCCTCCTCCCTGTCGGCCTTCCTTACGCTGTTCAAGGCGGCGCTGCGGCTTTACGGCGAAACGCCGCCGGTGAAAAAAATGGACGTGCTGCCGGCGCTCGCCAAACACATAGAATTAGATACGGAGATCTTCTCCGTGGTCTGGGAACTGAAAGGCGGCAAAAAACGCGCCGGCCTTACTTCGCTGCAGCTCTTCGGCCGCTACCTGGCGGCGGTGCAGGGCGTTACGGACGCGGTGGACGCCTGGCTGCAGCGCGCGGAGAACAGAACGGCGGAAAAAAAGGTTTAAGGAGAAAACTATGAAAAAAGGTCTATTGATAGTGCTCGGAGTCGTATTGCTCGCCGGACTGTGGGCGGGTTCGGTCTATAACGGGCTGGTGAGCTCTTCTGAAGCCGTGCCCGCGGCGTGGAGCCAGGTGCAGACCGTGCTGCAGCGGCGCTACGACCTCATCCCCAACCTGGTCAATACGGTGAAGGGCTACGCTAAGCATGAAAAAGAGCTGCTCACCGAAGTGACGCGGCTGAGAAGCCAGTGGGGCGAGGCCAAGACCCCGGGCCAGCAGATGGCGGCGGCCAGCGGCATGGAATCCGCGCTGAGCAGGCTGATGGTGGTGGTGGAGCAGTATCCCCAGCTTAAAGCCAACGAGAATTTCATACGGCTGATGGACGAGCTGGCCGGCACCGAGAACCGCATCTCGGTGGAAAGGCGCAGCTACAACGAAACGGTGAACGCCTACAATGTGACGGTGCGGCGGTTCCCTACAAACCTGGTGGCCGGGCTGTTCGGGTTCAAGAAAGCGGAGAATTATTTCGCGGGCGAAAAAGAGGCGCAGCAGGCGCCCAAGGTCCAGTTCTAGGCCGGCGCGCGGCGCGCCTTTCCGGGCGCCCGGAAAGTATTATATTATAGGCCTGCCGGGCTTTTGGGGCCGGCGGCCAGGGGCCAGGTGCAGGGGGGAGGGGATAATATGACCGAACGAAAAGCAGTACACGCGGACCTGAAGATACTCGCGAAAACATTCGGGCTGCTTACTTCCGAGGTGGAGGAGACGCTGCGGTCGCTGGCCGTCTGCGCGTACGAGCCCGAAGCGGTGCTCCTGAAGGAAGGCGAGACCGGCACCAACGTTTACGTGGCGCTGAAAGGCAAATTGTCGGTGCGCCAGGCGCGCTGGCTGGTCATGTCCAAAGAGGTGGCGCAGCTCGGGCCGGGCGACCTGTTCGGCGAGATCGGCTTCCTGGTCACCGCCCGCAGGTCGGCGTCCATCGTGGCCGAGGGCCCCTGTGAAGTGGCGCGCATAGTGGTGGAAGATTTCAAGGCGCTGCTGGCCAAACATTCCGAACTGCAGGCCCGCATAGAAGAGATGGCCCGGCGGCGGCTGTATTCCCTTTCGGCGGCCAGCCACACCTGAGCCGCCGCCCGTCGGCCCGGCCGCGCGGAGCTGAACTAGCCGGTACAAGGAGCGCACCGTGCCCAACATCCTGAGCGGCAAAAAAACCATCATAGGCATGATCCACGTAGAAGCCCTGCCCGGCGCGCCGCGCTACGGCGGCAGCTTCGCCGCGGTCATGAAAAAAGCCCTGCTGGAGGCGCGCGTCTACCGCGACGCCGGCGTGGACATGGTGGCCATCGAGAACATGCACGACGTGCCGTACCTTAACCGCGCCGCCGGCCACGAAATAACCGACGCCTTGGCCGTGCTGGGCCACGAGGTGAAGCGCGAGGCCTGCCTGCCCTGCGGCATACAGATCCTGGCCGGGGCCAACGTGCAGGCGCTGGCGGCGACCGCCGCCGCCGGGCTGGATTTCATCCGGGCCGAGGGTTTCGTTTTCTCCCACGTGGCGGACGAGGGCGCCATGAACTCCGACGCCGGCGCGCTGCTGCGCTACCGCGCTCAGATAGGCGCAGGGCATATAAATATTTTCACCGACATCAAGAAAAAACATTCCTCCCACGCCGTAACCGCCGACGTAAGCATAGCGGAGACCGCCAAAGCGGCGGAGTTCTTCCTCAGCGACGGCGTGATAGTGACCGGCGCCCATACCGGCGCCGAGGCTTCGCCCGCCGAGGTGCGCGCCGTGAAGGCCGCCGTGGCCATCCCGGTGCTGGTGGGCTCCGGCGTTACGCTGGACAACCTCGGCCGCTACCTTGCGGCCGCCGACGCGCTGATAGTGGGCTCGTATTTCAAGACCGACGGGCGTTGGCAGAGCCCGCTGGACGCCGCCCGCGTGGCGGCCTTCATGAAAAAAGCGGCCGGCCTTAAAAAATGAAAATAGTAGTTTTCGGCGGCTGCAATTTCGACATCACCGCCCGCCCGCGCGGAGCGCCGCGCGCCCGCACCTCCGTGGACGCCGAAGTGCTGTTCAGCGCCGGCGGGGTGGGGGCTAACATTGCGGTGAACCTGGCCAGGCTGGGCTGCCGCGTAACGCTGGCGGCGCCGCTGGCCCGGGACCAGTGGGGCGCTTACCTTAAAACCAACCTGCGGCGGCGCGGCGTGGCCGCCAGGCCCATCCCCACGCCCAGGACCGGCGTTTACGTGGCGGCGCTGGAGCCCGACGGCTCCCTGCTCACCGGCTACTGCGACATGGCCGCCGAAGAGGTGAAGCCCGCGCAAATAGACGCCCTGCGCCTGCGCCTGGCGGCTTTCGACGCCGCGGTGATAGACGCCAATTTCAGCGCCGCCACTATAAAGCACCTCGCCCGGCTGTGCGCGCGCGCCGCTTTAAGGTACGCGCTGGAGCCGGTCTCGGACGAGAAGTCGCTGCGGCTGGCCGGCGCGCTGGGCGGGTGCGACTTCATCAAGCCCAATATGACCGAGGCCGGGCTGCTGGCCGGGCGCCGCTGCGCGTCCCTGGCCGAAGTAAAACAATGCGCCCGGCGCATAGCCGCGCGCGGCGCCCGCAATGTGCTGGTGTCGCTGGGTTCCGGCGGCGTCTATGTGCTGGCGCCCGGCTTCGAAGGCCATTTCCCGGCGCCGAAAGTGAAGGCCGCCAACGTTACCGGGGCGGGGGACGCGCTGTTCGCGGCGTTCTACCTGGGCCTGCTCAGAGGCCTGGAGAAGCCTGAGCGCCCGGCGTGTTAAGGAGAATTTCATGGACCTTGAGAAATACCTGGTTTTCAGCGCCGAAGCCGGCTCCGCCCGCCAGGCCGGCCTGCCGCTGGTGGCGCTGGAGTCCACCATAATCAGCCATGGCATGCCGTACCCGGAGAACGTCAGGACCGCGCTGGAAGTGGAGGACGTGGTGCGCGCCGGCGGCGCCGTTCCCGCCACCATAGCCATCCTGGGCGGCAAAATAAATATCGGCCTTTCCCGGGCGCAGATAGACGACCTGGGCAGAAAAGGGCAGGGCGCGCTGAAAGTTTCACGCCGGGACCTGCCGGCCGCGCTGGCGAAAAGGACGATCGGCGCCACCACGGTGGCGGGCACCATGATAGCCGCGCAGTTGGCCGCCATAGAGGTTTTCGCCACCGGCGGCATAGGCGGCGCGCACCGCGGCGCGCAGACCAGCTTCGATATTTCGGCCGACCTTTCGGAGCTCGCGCGCACCAGCGTGGCCGTGGTCTGCGCCGGCGTGAAGGCCATCCTGGATATCGGGCTTACGCTGGAACTGCTGGAAACGCTGGGCGTGCCGGTGCTCACCTACGGCGCCGACGAGTTCCCGGCTTTCTACACGCGGCGCTCCGGCTTCAGGGCCGAATGCCGCTGCGACACCCCGGCCGAGATCGCCCTGGCGCTCAGGGCCAAGTGGGACCTGGGGCTGGCCGGCGGCGCGGTGATAGCCAACCCCGTGCCGGCCGAATTCGAGGCCGACCCGAAGCTGATAAACGACGCCATTGACCTGGCGCTGGCCGAAGCCGCGAAACTGGGCGTGGCGGGCAAGCGCATAACGCCATACCTGCTGGAGAAGATAGCGCACGTTACCGGCGGCCGGGCGCTGGAGACCAATATAGCGCTTATCAAGAACAACGCCGCGCTGGCGGCCGGCATATCCTGCGCCCTGCGGCGCTGAAGCGGCCGGAGCAGCGCTTTGACTTACATGATCAATAAACACCCGTACACCGCGCGGTTTAAAACTGCCCTGGCCTGGCTGGTCTTCCTGGCGCTCACGTGCTGGGGCGTGCTGGCCATAGTCTGCTCCACTTTCCCGGCGGGCCCGCGCTACGCGGCGGCGGCGGCCTTCGCGGCGCTGGCGCTGGCCAGCGTGCTGGTCCCGCGCGCCGGCGGCCGCAAGGCGGCCTGTTTCACGGCGCTGTTCGCGCTGCTGCTGGCCGGCTGGCTGGCGCTGCCGCCCAGCAACGCCCGGGACTGGGGGGCCGACGTGGCGGTGCTGCCTTCCGCGGAAATAGGCGCGGACAGCGTCACCATCCGCAATCTCCGCAACTGCGACTACCGCACCGAAAAGGATTATACGGTAAGACATTACGACGGCGTTTTTAAGCTGGCGGCGCTGCGCAGCATGGACCTTTTCCTGGTGGACTGGGGGCTGCCCCATATCGCGCACGCCATGCTCAGCTTCGGGTTCGGCGGCGGCCGGTACGTCTGCTTCTCCATAGAGACCCGCAAGAAGAAAGGCGAGGAGTATTCCGCCGTGAAAGGCTTTTTCAAGCAGTACGAGCTCACCTACGTAGTGGGCGACGAGCGCGACCTGGTGCGGCTGCGCACTAATTACCGCAAAGGGGAGGAGGTCTACCTTTACCACCTTGACGCGCACCCGGAGCTTATCCGCCTGGTGTTCCTGGACTACCTGCGCGGCGTCAACAGGCTCAGGGACAGACCGCAGTGGTACAACGCCCTGACCGCCAACTGCACCACCGACATCTGGAAGCATATCTTTCCCTACTATCCGAAGCTGAAGTTCGACTGGCGCATCCTGGCCAGCGGGCATATAGACGAGATGGTGTACGAACTGGGCGTGGTGGACCGCACCCTGCCGCTGGCCGAACTCAGGCGGCGCAGCCATATCAACGCCCGCAGCCGGGCCGCCGGCACGGGGCCGGATTACTCCGCCGTTATCCGCCGCGGCCTGCCCGGTTTCTGACCCGCGCTGACCGTAAAAAATAAAGACCCGGGCAATGCCCGGGCCTTTATGCTTGCTTTGTCCGAAGTCTCAGAACAGCACGCCGCCGCCGGAACCGTCGGGGTCGGACCCGCCGCCCGAGCCGGTGCCGCCGCAGCCGCCGGAGTTAGTGCTGTCGGGGCCGTCGTCAGAGGGGCCATTGCCGGAGCCGTCATCTATGGCGTCGGGGCCGCTGCCGGGGCCGTAGCCCGGGCCGTCGTAGCCGCCCGAAGAGGTATCGAGCTTCTCCCAGTACAGCGGGGTGGCTTCGTCGGCGCTGCCCGCCGCTATCAGCTGGCCGGCCGCGCTGTAGATATGCACGGTCATGCTATGGCCGTCGCGTTCGTTCTGCACCACGTAAGCGGTGCGGCCTTTGACCGCCAGCTTATAGGCCGTGGAAGAATAAGGGGCGCTCCAGGAATGCTGCTCGGCGTTGTCCTTCTTCAGCCGGGCCAGGGCGGCGGGGGGGAGTTCGGATTTTTTCGCCTCGGGCAGCGTGAACAGTTCGCTGTTGTCCAGGTAGCCCGTATAGGCTTTCTTCACCTCGGCTATCCAGGCCTGCGCGGCTTGCGCCCAGGGGGCGGCGGACAGCTTCGGGGCGGACGCGGCAGGCGCTAAGGCCATAGCGGCCGCGAAATTAAGGGGGCCGAACTGCGCCGCCAGCGCGCTGTTCTCCGGCTCGCCGGCGAAAGCCGGGCACGTAAGAGCTATTGCGGTTAAAAGGCTGACTGCTAACGTTCTTTTCATTGGAAACTCCTTGAATATATTGCTCGCTCTGCGCTTGTAAAAGGATATCAAATGCCGGAAAATATCCATATGACTTTAGTTAACCCGCAGGCCGGGGGGGGGGCGCCGCGGCGCCTGAAATGTTAATATAGGTGTTGGATATGAAGCCATTAAATACGAACCCGCTGCGGATCCTGCTGCTGGGCGGCTCCGGGCTCCTGAGCGGCGCGGCGCGCGAAGCTTTCCTGGCCGCCGGCCACGAAGTTACGGTGCTCACGCGCGGCAGCCAGGCGCTGCCGCAGCAGCCGCGCCTGCGCGCGCTGCGCGCCGACC
>JAPLKJ010000193.1 GCA_026388125.1 Elusimicrobiota bacterium | reverse complement strand
GAGCCGAATACAAAGGCCGGGCTGGCCGAAAAGTAGGTGGGGGCTATGTTCCCGTAGCCGCCGTACATATGGTGTTTGCCGTCCGGCAGAAGGGCGGCGGCGTGTTTGTAGGCCCGATAGGGCGCCACGCCCGAATCCTTTCCCGAAAGCACTACCCGTCCGCCGTTCTGGTCGAAGAATTCGGCGCCGGCAAGGTAGCCGCGGGTGCCGGGGTTCTGCCTTTCGGGATCCCCTACGTTGTCCCCGTGCAGGTACCTGTCGATATACCAGCACTCGTCGTCGGTGATTGACGCGTTGACTCTGCAGGGCAAGCTCCGCTGGGCGTTGTACCCGCCGGTGATCATTATAAGACCGTTGTTGAGCACTACGGCCGAATGTTCGGCGCGGCCCTGGAGCAGGGCGTCCACGGTCTGCCACTCGTTCCTTTCCGGGTCGTAGATCTCGTTGGTGGGCAGGTAGTGGGTGCCGTCATATCCGCCGGAAACAAAAACACGTCCCCCCGTTATGGCGCTGGCAGTATGACCTATGCGGCTGCTGCTCATGTCTGCCGCGTCGGCGTCGTTGAAGGAGGCGCCGTTGAACATTTCACATTTGTTAATGGCGGTCCCGGCTCCGTTCCGGCCGCCGCAGATCAGCACGTAGCCGGCCTTCGTCCCTTTGTTTATCAGCGTGGCCGTATGCCCGCCGCGGGCGGTGGTAAGAGCGCCGGTGGCGGCCCAGGTGTTGTCCGCGGGGTTGTAGAGGTAGGCGTTGGCTCTCGCTGTCCCGTTCTCGAAGCCGCCGGCCACCAGCACCCTGCCGTTGCCCATAAGGGTGGCGGTATGCGAGGACCTCGCTACCGGCGCGCCGCCGCCGATGCTCCCCACCGTGCTCCAGGCGGCGTTGACCATGCTGTAGAGCTGCGCGTTCGACAGCGAGACGTTCGCTGCGCCGGTGGTTCCCCCCGTCACGAGGATATTGCCGTTAGGCAGCAGGGTGGTGGTATGGTCGTGGGCGGGAGTGAAAGCGGCAAAAGAGCCCGGCGTAAATAACGCCGCGCTCAAAAAGAACAACGGGACCACTTTTTTAAAATTCATATATAGCGCCCGGGATAGTCTACCACCGGCCTGTTACAGGATTGTTAACTAATCTTTAACTGTTTTTCCGCCCCGCCGTCGCGCGTCAGGGGCCCGTCACTATCAGCAGGGAGTCACCGGTGGGCGCGGCGGGCTTGCCGGGATCGGTCCTTTTTACGCCGTCCGCGACGAAATGATACGGGTAGGTGCCGGGCAGGATATAGACTTCCGCTCTCCAGAGGCCGTCCTTCTTCGTCATCCGGACGTCTTTCCAGGAGGTGAAACTGCCGGTCATGAAAACCGCTTTGGCCTTGGTGTCCTTGTACTCGAAAGCGGTCTTGACCGCTTTTACCTTTTCCGGTTCCGCCTGGGCTTTCCCGGCCTCGGCGGCAGCGGCCCTGGCGGGCGCGCCTTCGGCGGGCTCTTCGGCGGCGGACTCCGGCAGCGGCGGCACCGGCGCGGGTCTTACTTCCAGGGTTTCGCCCGAGAAATGCAGGCTCAGGCGCCCGTAGACGGAGTAGCTTGAAAAAAGCGCAACGCCGAGACTCAGCAGCGCGGCGACGGCCCAGAAGGTTTTAGTTTTGGTCATTTGCCCCGATAGTAACCAGCATGCTTGACTTAAATGGAGCGGGCGATGGGAATCGGACCCACGTCTAAAGCTTGGGAAGCTCTCGTTCTACCATTGAACTACGCCCGCGTTCGCTCCTTGCTACCCGTAAATTCTACTTAAAACGGTCCCCGATTTCAATATTATTATTGTTTCTTTATAAGATTCAGGAATTCTTCCCTTACCCTGTTGTCGCTCTGGAAGGTGCCGAGCATGGAGCTGGTCATGGCCGAAGAGGTTTCGTTCCTGACCCCGCGCATGCTGACGCACAGGTGCTCGGCCTCAAGGACCACCCCCACCCCGCGGGGCTTCAATACTTTGTAAAGCGTGGCCGCTATCTCCTGCGTCAGCCGTTCCTGCACCTGCAGGCGGCGGGCGAAAGTTTCCACCAGCCGCGGGATCTTTGAAAGCCCTACTACGCGGCCGGAAGGGATATATGCCACATGGGCTTTGCCGAAGAAAGGCAGCATATGGTGTTCGCACAGCGAGTAGAAGGCAATATCCTTTACTATCACCATCTCGCGGCAGTTGACCTTGAAGAACGCCCCGTTGAAGACCTTGTCTATGTCGGCGTTGTAGCCGGAGGTTATTTCGCGCAGGGCCCGCGCGGCGCGCCCGGGCGTTTTCAGCAGCCCCTCCCTCCGGGGGTCTTCCCCCAGGGCTTTTATTATCTGCAGGGCGGCGGCTTCGAGCGGGTCTTTCATGAATTAAGTTTACAACTTTTGCGGCGGCAAAAAAAACCCCCGCAGCCGCGCGGGGGTTCCGGGACCGCCTTAATTCCTTTATTTGGAAGCTATGAACAGCCACTTGCTGGTGGCGGCCGCGTTGCGGGAGGCGCCGCACAGTTTCCTCGCGTCGGCGGCCAGCGCGGACACGGCGCTCTGCTCCGCGAGCAGCTGGGCTATTTTTTTGCCGCCGGCTTTCTTCCCCTTCCGGCTCTTGGCGGAGACGGCGTCGCGCATGGCGGCTTTTTTGTTCTTCACGGCCAGCTGGGCGGTAAGCGCGCTGATGCGCGCGGTCTTGCGGGCCACCTTGCGGCTGTAGCTGAAGATGGCGTTGGTGTAGGTGGAGATGTTCGCGTCCGGGGCGATGGCGGCGAATTCGCTCTTGTTCAGGGCGGAAACGCGGTTAAGGTTGCCGGCTATCATTTTCAGGTTCAGGCCCATCGCGGAGAGCTCGTGGGCGGACAGCGGCCTGGACGCGTCGAGGGTTTCCAGCGCCTCGTCGAGGTACTCGTCCTGGCGGACCAGCCTGAAAAGTATCTCTTTAAGGTTTTTGGCCTTGTCTATTTCCACGGGCACGGGGTTCTGCTTCACCACCATGCTGACCTTGGGGGCGTTGTCGGCGGCGGCCGAGGCGGCGCCGGCTCCGGCGGCCAGTATCAGGGCGGTCAGCAATATAAATCCGTTCTTCATGATCAGTCTCCTTGCCTACGCTATATTGTAGCAGCGGGAGCGGCGCGCAGCGCGGGGCAGGGGGCCTTGCTTTTTATATTAATGGGCCCAGCCGGAAATAGGTCTTTCGGGCAGCGGGCGCAGCGGCGGCGGTATGGCGGAGGTTCAGCCCATGCCTTTCAGGGCTTTCAGGGCCTGCGCGCGGGTCTTTATTTTCCCCTCGAACTGCAGCAGCCGCATCCGCTCGAGCACCTCCCCCACCTTGGGGCTTTCCGGTATCCTGAGCGTGCTTATCACGTCCTTGCCGTCCACCAGGCGGGCGGTGCTCAGGTTCGGGTTCTTCTTGATATAGACCCGGAACAGCAGGTGCAGCGTCTGTATGAAGCGCAGGGTTTTTTTTGGGGAATTATAAGGCAGGCCTCCGGGCGGGACCGGGGCGGGCGCTTCCGCCAGGGCGCCGCGCATTTTTTCCAGCTGCGCCGGCGAAACGTAGCTGGCGTGGTCGGCCCAGGAAAGCGCCAGCAGCGGGATGGTGTATTCCCCCATGGTCCTGAAAAACCGGAACATGGCGCGGTCGGAGATGAAATCGTTGGAGGCCAGGTTGCCGGGGCGCAGGTGGGTGCCTATTATCTTCGAGACCAGGCGCGTGTCTTCCCGGGAAAAGCGCAGGCGCTCCATTATGTTCTCCGCCATCGCGGCCCCGCATTCCTCGTGCCCGAAGAACCGCAGCCGGCCTTTGACCATGCCGGCCTTCGGGGGCTTGGCCACGTCGTGCAGCAGGGCGGCCAGCTTGAGCGTGCGCGCTTCGGGCAGCAGCGCGCTTATCTTTTTATGCTCCGGCAGGTACGCCGGCAGGTTCGCGCAGAACTGGTCCGTGCGCTCCACCACGCGCAGCGTATGTTTCAGCACCCCGCCGCGGCCGTAGTAGACCACGGCGCAGCTCTCCTGCGCGGCGAGCTCGGGAAAAACGGCGCACAGGAGCCCCGCCTTGTGCATAAGGGCCAGCCACTTATGGGACACCGGGCTTTCCAGCAGGCGCATTATTTCTTCGCGCACGCGTTCGGGGGCGGAGCTGTTTATCAGCCCGGCCTGCGCTTTTATCTGTTTCAGGGCCGCGGGGGTGATGGTAAAGCCGAGCCCGGCGGCTATGCGGAAAGCGCGCAGCAGGCGCAGCGGGTCCTCGCGGAACACCGCCGGGGAGGTGGGGCGTATCAGGCCCGCTGCCGCATCCCTGAGGCCGCCGTTCAGATCTATTATTTTGGCGCGCGCCGGGCGCAGCGTGAACGCCCCGGTCCTGGCGTTCTGCGCGAGCGGCGTGGAGCGCTCCAGCTTCAGCGCCATGGCGTTGATGGTGAAATCCCGGCGCCGCAGGTCCTCTTCGAGGCCGCCGCCCTGGAACGGGGTTATGTCGAGCTGGAAGAAAGGCGGCTTGCGTGAGGTCAGGCGGTACACCTGGTTCTCTTCGTCCAGCGGGAAGCAGGAGGCGCCGAGGCCGCGCGCCAGCCTGAGCGTGCGCGCCCTGAAATCCGCCGACGGCGGGACCGCGACGTCGAGGTCGGTGAACGGCTTCTTTAAGACGGCGTCCCGGAGGGCACCTCCCACAAGATACGCCTCAGCAAAGTTGTCCAGTATGCGGGCCGGTGTAAGAGAGGTCATGCCGTTCTTGTCTTTACTCTTTTCTCCAGTTCTTTTTTCAGCAGTTCCCGCTTGAGCACTTTCTGCATGGTGTTCTTGGGCAGCGCGTTGACTATCTCCACCTCGCGCGGCCGCTTGTAGGCGTCGAGGTGGGTCTTTATGTACTGCATCACTTCGGCCTTCTCCAGCTGCTCGTCCGGCCTGGCCACGCAGAAGCATTTCATGGTCTCGTTGCCGGAACCGTCGGGGATGCCTATCACGGCGTTCTCCAGCACCTTGGGATGCGCGTTTATGATGTGCTCTATCTGCGCCGGGAAAACTTTCAGCCCTTTAACTATCACCATGTCCTTCTTCCGGTCCCGGATGAACAGGAAGCCTTCGGCGTCCAGCACGCCGATGTCGCCGGTCCTCAGCCAGCCGTCCTGGGTGAACAGCTCGCGGGTGGCGGCCTCGTTGGAGTGGTAGCCGCGGGTGATGTTCGGGCCCTTGGCGCAGATCTCCCCCTCCTCGCCGTGGCCGAGGTGGCGGCCCGCTTCGTCCATTATTTTCAGGGTGACTCCGGGGATGGCTTTGCCCACGGAGCCGTGCCGGCGGCTTTTCGGGGGCACGATGGTAAGCACCGGGCTGGTTTCCGTAAGGCCGTACCCCTCGAGGATGTGCACCCCGAAGGTGGCGTGAAAATGGTCGGCTATGGTGCGGTTCAGCGGGGCCGCGCCGGAAAGGCACAGGCGCACCTTGCGCAGGCTCCAGAATTTAAGGAAGAACTTCTTCAGGCCGCGGGCCTCCTTGGCCAGCACGCCGTAGATCTGCGGCACGGCTATCATGATGGACACCCCTTCCCGGCCCATGGCCTGCAGCCAGGGCTTGGGCGGCGTGATGCTTTTCACTATCAGGGTCTTGGAACCCAGCAGTATGGGGGTGATGACGTTGCCGGTCCAGGAAAAAGTGTGGAACATAGGCAGCAGCGCCATGAATATGTCTTTCCTGGTGGGCTCGAGCGTGCGGATGGAGGACTTGGCGTTCTCGACCTTGTTGTGGTGTGTGAGCAGCACGCCTTTGGGATGGCCGGTGGTGCCCGAGGTGTAGAGTATCGAGACCACGTCGTGCTCGTCCGCCGCCACCTGCTGGGTCTGCGGGTGGTAATGGGCGCGCTTGAGGTAATGCCAGAAATCAACCACGCCGTCCACGCCCGGGAAATCGGCGGAGATAAGGAACTTGAGCGCCGGCATCTGGCTCTTGACCCCGGCGTAGTTCTTCACGAACTCCTTCTCGGTCACCACTCCTTTGCAGGCGGAATTCTCCAGGATATAGGAAATTTCCTCCGCCTTGGTCACCATATAATTTATCGGGACGGCCACGGCGCCCAGCTTGGCCATGGCGAAATAGGAGATGACGAACTCCGGGGAGTTGCGCAGCACTATCGCCGCCCGGTCGCCTTTGCGCAGGCCCAGCTGCCAGAACATGTCGGCGGCGCGGTCCACGGAAAAAAGGACCTCGTGCCAGGACATCCGTTTTTCCCCGGTCACGAAAGCGGTCTGTTCGGGCTCCCGCTCCGCGGTCTTCGCCAGGCAGGAATAGAGGTCTTTCGGTTCTGTCATATGTTCTCCCAGGGGCACGTTATAGTGAACTAATTGTAGTTAAAAAAAAGCGCGCGTCAAAGGCGGCGCCGGGCTTTATTCGCGCCCGGCCTCGTGCACCTGTATGTAGCGCCGGAATATCAGCAGGCCCGCGGGCGCTATCAGCGCCATGCCGCCCACGATGACCCAGATCATCTGCGAATGGCGCGGGCCGGTTTCCGGGCAGAAGGCGTCCAGCAGGAAGCCGGACATCGAGCCCACGAAGAACTTGGCCACGAAGTACGGCAGCATGGAGAGGGCCAGGTACGAGCCCTCCTGCCCCTTAGGGGCTATGGCCGCCGGGTACTCGTAGAGGCGGGGCGAGTAGAAGGATTCGCCGATGGAGTAGATGATGGTGAACAGCACGATGGGCACGTAGAGCGGGAGCACCGGGCCCTGCAGGTTCAGCCACCAGGCGATGGCGTGCCCGAAAGACCCGTCGGCCATGCCCTGGAAGTGCAGCGGCGGTATCACCATCAGGAAGACGGAGAGGGCCGTGATG
>JAPLKJ010000168.1 GCA_026388125.1 Elusimicrobiota bacterium | reverse complement strand
CCGGGGCGAGCCGATAGTGCTGACCCCCGAAGACGCGTATGAATGTTTTATGCGGACGGAAATGGACTACCTGGTGATGGGCGGGCACCTCTTTGACAAGAAGCTGCAGCCCGCCTGGAAAGAGGCGGCGGGCCGGTCCGGAGAAAAGGCGGAGTAAACTATGCTCAAAGACCTGTGGCGGTTCCTGAAGGAGAGAAAAAAATGGTGGCTGCTGCCGGTAGTGCTGGCGCTGCTGGCTTTCGGTTCTTTGATAGTGTACGTTTCGGGGTCGGCCATCGCCCCGTTCGTCTACGCGTTCTTTTAACGGAAAATGGGAAAAAAATTATTCAGGAAGACCGCCGCTCTCTGGCTTAAATTCGCGGCCGTGCTGGGCGCCGTAAATTCAGCGGTCATCCTGACGGTCATCTTCTACGGCCTTTTAACGCCGGTCGCGTTCTTTTACCGTATAACGCACGGCGACTTCCTGGGGCTTCGCCGCAAGGCGGGCGGCCTCGGCGGCGCCTGGCATACCCGGGACCATGAATACCGCCCGGCGGACCTTGAAGATACCTGGTGACGCGATAAAAGAACGTGCGGCCGGGTCAGCTTAAGTAGCCCATCAGGCGGTAGATAAGTTTGGCCGCGGCCAGCTCGGTGATGTTGGAGCCTTTTACGGGGCTGACCTCCACCACGTCCACGCCCACCACCTTCTTCGCGGCGCAGACCGCTTTGAAAAGCCTCATGGCCTCGTACCACAGGAAGCCGCCCGGCTGCGGCGTGCCCGTGCCCGGCATCACCGCCGGGTCGAAGCCGTCCACGTCGATGCTCAGGTAGACGGTGTCCGTCAGCTCGCGCAGGATGGCGCGCTCGAGCTTCTTAAGATCGAGGTTCTCGTGCATCAGGTGCGTGACGACGTTGCCCGCGTTGTGGTACTGCCGCTCGTCCGAGCCCACGCTGCGTATGCCTATCTGCACCAGGCGGTTGGTGCGGGAAGCCGGGTAAACCGCCGAGGCGTGGCTGTGCGCCGAGCCCTCGTACGACGGGCGGAGGTCCGCGTGCGCGTCGAAGTGCAGGATGGAAAGGTTCTTGTGGCGCCGGATGAAAGGCGGC
Source organism: Elusimicrobiota bacterium (assembly GCA_026388125.1). GTDB lineage: Bacteria > Elusimicrobiota > Elusimicrobia > Elusimicrobiales > UBA9959 > UBA9959. Next base: position 18,291 of record JAPLKJ010000168.1, on the reverse strand, counting down.
AGCAGGGCCTGCGTGACGCTGTGCTCCCCGCCGATAAAGAAAGGGAGGGCCCTGGTGGAGCCCAGCAGCTTTTCTACCGTGCTCTCAAGGAGGGGGAAAAATCTGTTTTCCGGCAGCGCGCAATTCACCGGGGCGGTGGTGAAAATGCCCTTTTTCCAGGTTTCCGCCTTGGTTTCCTCGTCCCACAGCTCCAGCTGGTAGGAGGCGGCCTGCACGGCCGCCGGGCCGTTCCTGGTGCCTTTGCCGTAGGAGGTGGTCTTTTCGTACGGCACAGGCACCACTACGAAGGCCGCGTCGTCAAAAGCTATGGTCTTGCGGGCGACGAACTGCTGTTTCGCTGGTTTAAAAGACATAATCGCTCCGTGTAATTCGCAACGGTGAAAGTGACGTGCCCGGGCCCTGTCAGAACAGGAAGACCGCGGCCGAGACCACCGTGGTCCAGACGCCTTCCATGCCTATGCCGGACTGCGTGATGTTGGTGGTCTTTACTATCTTGCCGCTGAGCTTCCAGATCTCTTCTTTCTGGTCCCAGGTCGTTTCCCCGCCGAACTCGATGCCCTGGATGGTGGAGAGCATCAGCGCCGACAGGTCTTCGGAGTAATCCCCCGTCTTCTCGTCGGTCTCGCCGAAGGTGTGGTGCTCGGAGATGTAGCCGTAATGGGCGCGGTCCTTGGGTATAGCCAGGCCCACCGAGGCCGCTATAAGGCGGTGGTTCTCGCAGATGGCGTTGCGGCTCAGCACGCAGTGCAGTATCTGGCCGGGCGTGAGCTTCTCTATGCCCTTCTGCCTCGGGATCACCTTGCAGTGGGGGGGAAAAATGCTGGAGACGTGCACAAGATTGTACTTGGCGATCCTGGCGTCTCTGAGCGCTTCCTCGAAACTCGCGAGTTTTTCTTTGTGGCGCCCTAGACCTTTGGTAAGGAACACTTCTTTGGGGACGGGGAATGATGACATGGACTAATTATAATAAATTATCCCGGCCGCTGATATGAACGGCCTCGCCCGGGCGGGCGCCCGCGGTCAGCCGCCTTTCCTTTTCAGCTCTGCCAGACGCTCCTGGTAGTCCGCCTCCAGCCGCTCGCGCGTTTCCTTGAACCGGCGCGCCAGGTCGGCCTCGCGGCCGGCGTAGCTGTCCTGCAGCGCGGTCTCGCGCTTCTGCAGGTCGGCTACCAGCTGCTGCTCCTGCTCCAGCAGGCCGCGCAGCTTGGTCCTTTCGGCCTCCAGCTGGGAAGCCCGTATGCGGTGATTGTCCTCCAGGTCCTTCTTGCGGGCCTCGTGCTCGGCGCGTAATTTGCTCTCCAGCTCCTCGATGCGCCGGTTGTAGTCCGAGATGGTCTCGCCCAGCTGGCGGTTCTTGGCCTCCAGTTCGTTCTTCATCCTGGAGACGGTCTCGGCCAGCGCCCTGTCCATGTCTATCTCACCGGATTTGCCGGAGAGCATGGCCTGGTAGCTGCTTTCGAGCTGTTCCTGCCGCGCTACCAGCGCGGCCCCCTTGAGCCTGAAAGCCTCCTCCATGGAGGCGGACAGCTTGCGCTCGCGCTCCATGAAAGCTTCCTCCAGGCTCTTGGCCTGCGCCGCCAGCCGCGCGTTGAAATCGTCGTTCATGAACTGCATCTTCTGGAAATATCCCTCGCGCTCCGCTTTCGCGGCGGCGTCGGAACGTTTGGCGAGCTCGGAGAGCTGCGCCAGGTAGTTCTGCTCTATGGTCGTGAGCTTCTCGAGGAATTCCGTTTCCAGCGTCTGGCGCAGGTCGCGCGCCTTGGTAAGATTCTCCTGGATGAGGGCCTGCTTCTCGCCGGCGCCGGTCTCCAGCGCGCGGGCGAGGCGTTCGAGCTCCGTCTTCAGCGCCTCGGTTTCCGAGCGCGCGGCCGCGGCGCCTTCGGCCGCCCTGGCCGTCTTTTCCTCCAGTTCGCGCACCAGGTCGCGCAGGTCGCGCTCCCTGATCTCGAAATTTTCCGTAAGGTGTTTCTGCTCGGCGGCCATGGCCTTCACGTAGCGGGCGTGCGTTTCCCTTTCCCGGTTCTCGTAGAAGGCCTTGAGCTCCTCCTCGCGCCTGGCGGCCGCTTCCAGCGCCGCCGCGCTTATGCGCTGCGCTTCCTGCTCCGCCTGGGCCGTCATGGCGTCCTTTTCCTCTTTCCAGACCTGGCGCGCGGCCTCGGCCTGGGCGCGCATCAGCTCGGCGTTGCGGCGGAAATTGTCCGTGACCTCGGCCTCGCGCTTTTTCAGCGCCTCCAGGAAGCCGGCCTCCAGTTCCGCGGCGTGACGGCTCAGCGCCATGCGCTCGTCCTCCAGCGCCGTTTCCCGGATCTTAAGCTGCGCCGCCTGGCGCTCGGCGCCGGCCCGCAGCTTGTCGTCGCAGTCGGCGCGGATCGCCTGCTCGCGCTCGCCCAGCTCCACTTTCAGGTGGTCGATCTTTTCCCGGAGCTCGCCTTCCAGGCGCTTGCGCTCCTGTTCCAGGCTGATGCGCTCGGCCTCTATGAACGCGCGCGCCTGGGAATCGCGGGAGACCAGAGCGTCCTTGAGGCGCGAATTCTCCACCTGCAGCGCGTTGATGCGGGTCAGCGCAGCGTCCTTCTGCTCGGCCAGGGCCGAGTACTGGCGTTCCAGGTCCTCCTGCTTCTTGGCCAGGCCGGCCTCTTTTATCTTGAGGGATTCCTCCAGCGACTGCCGCAGCAGGGACTGCCTTTCCTCGAAGGCCTGTCTGAGCTCCCCTTCTTTTTCCGCCAGCAGGTCGCCTATCTGGGCGCGCAGGGCCGCCAGCTCGGCGCGCTCGGCGGCCGAATGGGTCTCGCGCTCGTCCAGGGCCTTGGAGCGCCGCGCCGCCTCGGCTTCGAAATCCGCCGCCCGCCCGGCGAACTCGGTTTCCAGGTCCGCTTCCTTTTTCTTAAGTACCTCTTTAAGGCGCAGCGCGTCGTTCTTGGCGTCGCGGGCCAGCGCCTCCCGCCTCTGGGAAAGGTTCTTTTCCTGCTCCAGGTTCTGCGCCTGCAGGTCGCGCGCCGTCTTTTCCAGGGCGGCTTCTTTCCCGGCGTAGATCCGTTTTAATTCCTCGTGCTTTTCCGCCCAGGCGGCTTCCCTGGCCGCCGTCTCCTGGCGGGCCTTGCCCAGCGCTTCTTCCAGCCGGGCGAAGCGGTCGCGGTATTCTTTTTCCAGTATCTCAGCGCGGCGGGCGGCCTTTTCCTCGATGGTCTTCTTGTTCTCTTCCAGCCAGCCGGCGTAGTGCTCGTACTGCTCCTTCTCGCGCTGGGCGAATTCGGCGCTGAGGCGGTCGTTGAGCGCTTTCAGTTCCTCCACGCGCTCGCGGCGCATCTGGCTGCGTATCTTTTCGGCCTCCAGCGCTTCGCGGTTCCTGAAATCCGTCTCCTGCTGGCTCATTTTTTCGCGCCACAGGTCTTCCAGCTGGCGGCTCCGCTCGGCCGCCTCTTTCTGGACGGTTTCGCGGCCCAGTTTCAGCTTCTCCGCGAAAGCTTCGCGCTCCGCCTTGAAATCCGACTCCCGCTCCGTCTCCCATAGCTTGAAAAGTGTCTCCATCTCGCGGCGCAGGTTCTTTTTCTGGGCGTCCAGGGCGGCCTCTTTCTTTTTTAGGTCGGCGGTCCCCAGCGCGCGCTCGGCCTCGGAGTCGGCGCGCTGGCGGTTCATGGCCTCTTCCAGCATCGCCTGGTATTTCTGCCACAGGCCGGATTCCTTCTCCACCAGCATCCGGGCCAGCTCCTGCTCGCGCTTGCGGATGCGCTCGTCCTGCGTCCGCACCAGCGCCTCGAACTCCTCTTCCCGGGCCTTGTTGTTCTTCTGTATCTCCTCGAAGCTGCGCGTGCGCGTCTCCGTCAGTTCCAGGTCCTTCTCCCGGAGCTCGGAGGTAAGGCGCAGCACCATCTTGGCCGAATCCAGTTCGGTCTCGCTGAGAAGTTCGTCGTAATCCCGGCCCGGTCCTGGCATAGTGTTTAGTCCGCCCGCCCGTGCTCCGTCTTGCCGGCCGCCAGCCGGTTGCGCTCTTCTTCCAGTTCGCGGAATTTAGCCCCCAGCTTTTCTTCCATCTCGGCCCGCAGTTTGTCCAGCGCCGCGCGGCTGCGTTCCAGTTCCGCGTAATAGTTCTTTTCCAGCTCGTCCTTCCGGGCGGAGAATTCCTCCTCGCGGCGGACGCGGTCGGCGCGGTTCCTGGTCAGGACCTCCTCGAGTTTCTGGCTGAGCAGGCTCTCTTTCTTCTCGAAGTCCGCCCTGAGCGCCTGCCTTTCGGAGTTCAGTATCTCCATCTTCCTTGTTTCCCAGGCCGCGCGCTCGCGGCTGACCTCGGAGGAGAGCTTTTCCGAAAGCTCCTGGTATTTCTTTTCCAGCTCCTTCTCTTTCTTGGCCTGCGAAGCTTCCAGGTCCAGGCGGCGCTTCTCGAAGGTCCTGTCCCGCGCGGCCATGGAGGCTTTTTCGCGGTCGAGGATGTCTGCCTCCAGGCGCACCTGGCGGTCGGCCAGCGAGGCGTTCATGGCCTGCTCGCGGTTCTTCAGGGTGGTCTCAAGGTCCGCTCTCCTGCTCTCGAAATCCAGCGCTATCTTTTCCACCTCGTCCTTGCGGCGCTGCTGCATGTTCTCCAGCGCGAGCCTGAGCTTTTCCTCGAAGCGCGAGGTTAGGTCCTTTTCCTTCTCGCGCAGGCCGCCGAGCCGTTCGTCGTATTCCCGGTCCAGCACCTCGCGGTGGGCGTTGAGCGCCTGGTACATCTCCTCTTTGGCGGCGCCCAGCTTCCCGAACAATTCGTGCTCTTTCGCCTGCACTTCGCGGTAAAGCGCCACTTTCAGCTCGCTGTGCTGCTGCTCGAGGGCGGCCCTGGAATTCTCGAGCTCGGCCGCGCGCGCCTGCAGCTGCTGGTCGCGGCCTTTCAGGGCCTCCTCGGCCTTGGCCCTTTCCTGGGCGGCGCGCTGCTCAATGGAGGCTTCCAGCTCCCGCACGCGGGCGGCGTGGGCGGTTTCCAGGGCGGCTTTTTCACCGAGTATCGCCAGCCGTTCCCGTTCGGCCGCGGCGGCGCGCTCCGCGAACTCGGCGGTTATCCGCCTGCTCTCCGCCGCGAGCTTCTCTTCAAAAGCTTCTTCCGAGGCCTTGAGCCTGACGCTGTATTTCTCGCGCAGGTCCTCTTCGGCCCTGCGCAGCTTCTTTTCCCCGGCCTTGGCCGCGGCCTCGTTCTCGGCCTGCGCTGCGGCGGCTTTGTTCTCCAGCTCCCTGCGGGCGGCCAGGGCCTGCTCGGCCAGGCGGCTCTTTTCGGCTTCCAGCTCTTTTTTCTGTTCCTCGGCCTCCGCCGCCAGCCGCTCGCGGGCGGCGTCCTCGAACTCAGTTTCCTTTAGGGCGTATTTCAGCTTGAGCTCGTCCTCGAACTGCGCGAGTTTCCTGTGCAGCAGGTCGCGGTGCTTTTCGAAGTCGTTCTTGAGCTTCTCTTTTTCCGCCTGCAGCGCGGCTTCTTTCTCCAGCTGCCATTCGTCCTCGCGCGCCAGCCACTGGGCCCGCATCCTGACCTGCACTGAGTTCACGCGCTCTTCCAGCGCCCTTTCCTTCATCAGGTAGGCTTCTTCTATGCCGGCGCGCAGCCCGTCCAGGCGTTTGGTAAGGTTGGCGTCAAGGGCGCGGCGGGTTTCGTCCGTTGCGGCCTGCTGCCGGGCGGTCCAGGCGTTCTGCTCTTCCAGGATGCCGGCGCGCAGGGCCGCTTCGCGGGTGCGGGTTTCGGCTTCCAGGCCGGCTTTAAAGGCGGCCGTTTCTTCTTTCTTGGCGGCTTCCAGAGCGGCCGTGCGCTCCCTGAATTCCTCTTCCAGCCTGGCGGCGGTCCTGGCCGCCGCGGCGTCCGACTTTGCGCGGGTTTCGGCCGCGGCCTTGTCCCATTGCGCGCGGGCTTCCTCCATGGCTTTCTCGTAGCGGCGGCGTGTCTCCTCTTCGCGGTTCTTCACCAGTTCCGCCAGCTGGCCCTCCATCTCGAGGCGCAGGTCCACGTGCTCCTGCTCGCGCTGCGTCATGTAGTCGCGCATGCGCGCGCGCAGGGTTTCCAGCTCGGCGGCGTTGGCGGCCTTGAAAGCCTCTATTTCCGCCCGCTTCTCGTCTTCCGCCGTCTTCAGGCGGCGTTCAAGCTCTTTTTCCAGTTCGGCGGCGATCTCCGCCCGCTTCTTAGAGAAAGTTTCGGCCAGGGCCCGGCGCTCGTCTTCCAGCGCGGCGCGGTTCTCCGCCTGCATAGCCTCCAGGCGGGCCAGGCGCTCGTCTTCCAGCTCTTTGCGGAATTTTTCCAGCTGGGCCTCTTTCTGCTCCTGCAGTTTCGAGAATTCCCTAAGCCTGGCCTCGTAGCGGTCGCGCAGGCCCAGTTCTTCCTGCTCGGCGCGCATGCGCTGGGTCTGTAGCAGTTCTGCCTCGAGGCGGTCGTATTTTTCACGCAGCGCGGTTTCCTTGACGGCCAGGTTGTCCAAGTGGCGGGTGAGCAGGGTGTTGAGCTCCGCCTCTTTCAGCTCCGCGGATTTTTTCAGCTCCTCGATAAGGCTCAGCTTCATGGCGCCGATGGCGGCTTCCTTCTCTGACAGCTCGTTCTTCAGCGCGGCCACCTCTTTCTCCAGCTGCGCCCGCAGCTGCTTCCAGTTGGCCGTCTCCTCGTTGATGATCTGTTCGCGGAGCTTCGCCTTGAGGTCGGTCTCCAGGGCGGTCTGGGTCTTCCAGTTCTCCTCCCAGGTGCGGATGGTGCCCTGCCATTTTTTGAGGATCTCGGATTTCTGCTCCACCTGCTCGGTAAGGTTGCGGGTGAGATTGGTCTTGGTGCGGTTGTCCTCGCGCAGGCGGCCCACCTCCTCCTGCAGGGTGTGGATCTTTTCCACGGCCCAGCGCAGCGCCAGTTTTCCTGTTTCCACGTCTGTGATCGTGGACGGGTCGAGTTTGGGTTCCTGCTCCATTTAAAGCCTCCGGGAAACAAGTTAAAGCGGACCAGCCGGGCGAATACCAGTTAATGGACCGACCGGCTATTTAAGGAATTATACAAAAGGCATGTTTACAAAATATTAAATACTTGTATCGGGCAGGATCGGCGGGGGAAAATAAGAACGGCCCCCCCGGGCTTGGGGGGGCGGCCGTGTAACCCAGAAAAAAAGAGTTTTCCGCTTATTTAAGAGGGCGTACAGCTTTGCCGCTCTTAATGCAGACGGTGCAGACGTAAACGGACTTGGTGGCTCCGTCCAGCGCTACTTTCTGTTTCTGAAGGTTGGGCTTGAAGATCCGCTTGGTAGCTCTGTGGGAATGGCTGTACGACTTCCCGCTGACCGGTTTCTTGCCGCAAAGTTCGCATTTGTAAGACATGGTTTTATTATAGCAAATTTGTAAAATAGCTGTAGCCATGAAATCACATACCGCTTACCTTACGCTCAATACGCCCGAACGCTGCGCCATAGTCAACCTCACCGGCAAGGTGGAGGCGGAGCTGGCCCGCAGCGGGATAAAGGAAGGGCTTTGCCTGGTGAACGCCATGCATATCACCGCCAGCGTGTTCATCAACGACAACGAAGCCGGCCTGCATAAGGATTTTTTGGAGTGGGTGGAAAGGCTGGCGCCCTACGACGAGCAGGGCTACCGGCATAACCTTTCAGGCGAAGACAACGGCGACGCGCACCTGAAGCGCACCATCATGGGCCGCGAGGTGGTGGTGGCCGTAACGAAAGGCGAACTGGACTTCGGGCCGTGGGAGCAGATCTTCTACGGCGAGTTCGACGGGCGGCGCAATAAGCGCGTGCTGGTCAAGATCATAGGCGAATAAATGAAAAAGAAGATCTACTACCACGATACGGATTTCAGCGGCGCGGTCTACCATTCCAATTACCTGAAGTTCCTGGAGGAGGCCCGCTCGGAGTTCCTGGAGGCGCGCGGCTTCACCGTTACGGGCCTGCTGGAAAGGGGCACCGGCTTCGCCGTGCGGCGCCAGGAGATGGAGTACAAGGCCCCGTCCGTCTACGGCGACGTGCTCGACATAGTCACCACCGTGAAAGAGTTCACCCCCTACCGGATAGTTTTCGCCTATACCCTTCACAACCAGACCGGCCGCCTGATAGGCCGTGCCGAAACGGACCTGGTCTGCGTGGGCCGCGACCTGAAGCTGCAGGAGCTGCCCGAGGACCTGAAAGCCGCGCTCAAACTGTAAGGGTGCGGCCGTACCGCCGGGATGGCCCCGGCCTCATCAAAGGCCTGCGCAGCCGGACGCTGTGTCCTTTTCCCAAAGTTCCGCCAGCCGGTCCCAGGTAATCTGCCCCGGGCGTTCCGGGGGCATTTGGGATTGCTGGGTCTGGCCCTGCATCAAGCCGGCCAGGACCGTCCTGCGTTCTTCCATCTCCCGCGCCCTTTCCCGGAAATAAGCGTTATCCGCTTTGGCCGCGAGGTTCCCGGTCCAGGCCGCTCCGCTTTCCCCGCCGCATTTGGTTATCAGGCGCTGGAGGTAATCTTTGATATTCAGCAGGTCGGCTTCGTCGCCCGGCAGCCTGCCAAGCGTGGCGGAGATCTCTTCTTTCAGGGTCAGGAAGGGCGCCGGGGCCGCCCCGTGCCTGTCTATCAGGTGCGCGATCCGCGCGAGCCAGGTTTCGTTCTTTTTCTTGCGGGCCGGGAGGCGCTGCAGGATCATCTCTGCGTCAGCCAGGCGTTTTTCGTAGACGGCCTTCGGAGCCTTCATCTCTTCCGCGCTCAGCGTGCCGGCGTAATAGGCCAGGTTCGATTTAAGCCGTTTATGGTAGTCCTGCGGATCGGCCAGGTAGATCCAGGCCCAGCCGTCAGTGATCTTGTTGCCCAGTTCCGCGCTCACCGTCCAGCCTACCAGCCCGGCATTGGCTTCGTCTTCCTGGCTGTAGTCGTTAACATCCGCCACGCCGAACCTCTCAGCGCGCTTCTCCTCCAGCGTGTGGCCGAAAAGTTCGTGCGCCAGCGTTTTGTGGACGCTTTCGGTTCTGGCCTCCAGGTAAGTGCTGTTCAGGTGGACTTCGGGAGGGTTCTCTTTCGTATGGGAGTGGCCGCCGCTGGTAGCGAAGTCCTTCCTGCCGTTAACCTCGTAGATGACGGTATTGGGTATCTCCTCGAAAGAGATAACGGCCCTGGCGTCCTCTTTTATGAACTGCGCCGCCTTCGCCCTGGCCGTGGGGCTGTCCATCAGCCTGGCGAGCATGGCGTTGAGGGCGGCGCCTTCCCTGGGCGAGCCCCGGTCGTTCACGGTTACCCGCTTCTTAAGTTCCGCCAGCAGTGCAGCCTTGTCCTGGGGGGACGGGGCCTGCCCGTCGGCGGCGGCGTAGCGGTCCGCTCCGTCGAAAAAAGCCGAACCGTCCTGCGCCGCGGCGTCAAGGTTCTCCGCCCGCGCGGCCGCGGCGGCAGAAGAGACGAGGAAAGCTAAGGTCAGCAGCAGACTTTTCATACTCTATTCAATAGTGTAGTGTGCGCTTGCCCGAATGTCAACGGTACGGCAGGGCGGGCGTTATCCGGCGGCGGCAAAAAAAAAGGCCCCGGTCAGGGGGCCTTTTCTTTTCTTCGGGTGTTAACTTAATCTTCCTTCAGCTCCGTCACCGGGCCGAACTCGGACAGGGGTTTGTCGAACTTCTTCGAGTTGCCTATCACGAACAGCATGGCATCGTCGGGCTTGAACAGCTTTTTGGTGATCTCAAGCACGGAGGCCGGGGTGGTCTTGGCTATGTTCTCAACGTAATTGTCCAGGTAATCCGCTTTGTAGCCGTAGTATTCGTAGGAGGCCCGCTCCGTTATCAGGTCGAACGGGGTGGGGAACCTGAAGACGAAGGAGTTCACTATGGAATCCTTCGCGCGCGTGACCTCCTCGGCCGGCGCGGCTTCTTCGGCCACCAGCTTGAACTGCCTGAGCATCTCCGACAGCGCCTGCGAATAGGTCTCGGGCTTGGTGCCGCAGTAGGCCAGCTCGTAGCCGTAATCGGGCTTTTTGGCCGCGTAGCTGTACACCGTGTAGGCCAGGCCTTTGCGGGAGCGGATCTCGGCCGCAAGGCGCGAGGAAAGCCCGCCGCCCAGCAGTTCGTTGGTGACCGTCAGCGGGTATTCCAGCGGGTCGAACCGCTTCAGCGCCTTCTGCAGCATCACTATGTAGGCCTGCGAGATGTCCTTCTCTATATGGAACACCTGGCGGGTGCCGTTTATCTGCACCGGGGGGATAACGGGGAACTTCACCTCGCCGCGGGGCCAGGCGCCGAACCTGGCCTTCAGCTTGCCGAGCATCTCCTCGTCGGAGGCGAAGTCGCCGGCTATGGCGAGGATGATGTTGTTGGGCCTGTAATAATTGGCGTGGTAGGCCTTCATGTCGGCGATAGTTATGGCGTTGACCGTGGCCTCCTCGCTGCGCCAGCCGTAGGGGTGGGCGGGGCCGTAGAAAGCGCGCAGCGCCTCGCGCACCACCGCGCGGCCGGGGTCGTCGTTGCGGCGCCGTATCAGCTCCAGCATCTCGTCGCGCTTCAATTTAACCTTGTCTTCGGCGAAGGCCGGGTTCATCAGCACGTCGGCGTAAATGTCCAGCACCGTGTCCAGGTCCTTCTTCAGCGCGGTCAGGTCGGCCCGCGCTTCCTCTATGCCCATGGAGCTCTCCACCGAGGCGGCCAGGAACTCCAGGGTCTTGTCTATGTCCTCCGGCTTGTATTTGAGCGTGCCGCCGTCCTTGAGCAGCCCGGCGGTCATTTCCCCCAGGCCTATCTTCTCTATGGGGTCGTTGAGCTTGCCGGTGCGGATGTAGGCCGTCAGGTGCACCACGGGCAGGGTGTTGTCCTTCATCAGGTACACCACCAGGCCGTTGTCCAGCACCGCGCGGGTGCCTTTGGGCGGCTTGAAGTTCACGTCGGCTATTTTCGGCAGCGCTGGGGGCAGCGCGAAAGCGGAGGCGGCGCTTAAAAGTGTCATCAGTACGGCTCCTGTAAGGTTGGATTTTTTCATGGTGTTTTCTCCTTATTTAAGGGGCTCCTTAAGGAAAACTACCGTGCGGTTGTCGCGGGTTAGGTATTTGGCGGCCGCTTTCGAGATGTCCTCCGGCGTTACTTTACGCAGTTCTTCTCCGGTCTTCCAGTCGTATTTCCAGTTCCCGAGGATCTCTTCGTTCTGCGCCAGGCTCATGCCCAGGCCGGGGTTGGACTCCAGCTGCTTTATCATGTCCGCCTCGTAAGTGTTCAGGATCTTGTCCAGCTCCCACTGCGTCGGCGGCTCTTTCTTCAGTTTTTCTATCTCGCCCAGCAGCGCGGCGTCCAGCTCCTCTATGGTGTGCGGGGCCTTGGGGGCCGCGGCTATCACGGTGAGCGAGGGGTACCTGTTGCCGGGGAAGTAAGCGTAGGCGCCGGCGTTGAGCGCCACCTCCTGGCCTTCCACCAGGTTCTTGTAGAAGCGGCCGGTCTTGCCGTTGGAGAGCACCTCGCAGGCCATCATGATAGCGTAGATGTCGGGGTTGCTCATGCCGGGGTTATGGAAGCCCATGCGCAGGGCGGGTTTGGCCTTGAAGAAGACGTTAACTATCTTCTCCGATTTCTGCGGCGGCTCTTTGGTGTAGGTGCGCGCGGGCAGCGGGCGGCTCTGCCAGCCGCTGAAATATTTTTCGGCCAGGGCTATCACTTCGGCCGGGTTCACGTCGCCCACCACCGCCAGCGTGGCGTTGTTGGGCACGTAGAAGGTCTTGAAGAAGGTTTCCGCGTCGGTGCGGGTGAGGCGCTTCAGGTCGTCCATCCAGCCGATGGTGGGGTTGTGGTAGGGGTGGGCGATGAAGGCGTTGGAGACCAGCGTCTCCCACATCACCCGGTTGGGGTCGGCCTCGCCCATGCGGCGCTCTTCCATCACTACGCTGCGCTCGCGGTAGAATTCGCGCAGCACGGCGTTCTTGAAGCGGTCGGACTCTATGGCCATCCAGGATTCCAGCCGGTTGGAGGGCAGCGACACCACGTAGCCGGTATAGTCGGTGGAGGTCATGGCGTTCATGCCGGACTCGCCGAGGGTGTTGTAAAGCTTCCAGTATTCATCCTTGACTATCAGCTTGTCGGCCTCTTTCTCGGCGGCGTCCAGCGCCTTGCGCAGTTCCTCTATCTTCACCAGGTCCGGTTTTTCGGAGGATTCCTCCGCTATCATGGCCTTGGCGGCGGCTTCCACTTTGTCCAGGGCTATCTTTTCCTTCTCGTAGCCGGCGGAATTTATGGTCTTCGTTCCTTTGAAGGCCATGTGCTCCATAAGGTGGGCCAGGCCGGTCTTGCCCTGCTGGCCGTCCACGTTGCCCACCTTGAACACCAGCGTGAAGGAGATGGTGGGTACGAATTTCTTTTCCAGGATCAGGAGCTTCAGCCCGTTCTTGAGCGTGTAGGAAACTACCGGCGGATATTTGGGGTCGGTCTCCACCGCGGCCCCGTTCGGGACGCCGCCGGGGGCGTCCTTGGCCGCGGCCGGCTGGCAGAACAGCAGCAGGCAGGGAAGAAAAAGGAAAAGTCTCATCGTATCCTCCGGTGAAAAAAGGTGGGTTGGTAACACAGGGATTATTATACTAAATCGTATTCTCCGCGCCTGAGTGGCGCCCGGTCAGCGCGGTTTTTATTGTTTCCCCGGGGCTAAAAAAAGCGCGCCGGCCGGACCGGCGGATTTTTTTTGTTTTGTGTCAATATGCCATTTGCCTATGAAAATTTGACATGAATTGAGATTAGTAATAAAATAATCCCACTACTACTAATGGTGGTGGGGTAGGTTTAAGGCACAAGTTATAGTAGTCCGTCGGCCGCCGGGGATTTTCAGCAAAGGCGCCGACCCAGGGGGCCTTTCGGCCCCGGAACTGTCAGGGAGAATGAATGAAATGTCCTTTTTGCGGCGCGGAAGACACCAAGGTCACCGACAGCCGCGACTCGTCCGAAGCCTTTGAAATAAGGCGCAGACGCGAATGCGAGAAGTGCGCCAAAAGGTTCACTACCTACGAACGCATAGAGACCCACCCGCTGGTGGTTATCAAGTAAGACGGCCGGCGCGAGGGCTTTTCACGCGAGAAGCTGATGGGCGGCATCATAAAATCCTGCCAGAAGCGGGATGTCAGCATGGAAAAAATGGAGGAGGCGGGCAGGGAGATAGAGAATATCCTGAGGAGCGAGGACAAGAGCGAGATCCCCAGCAGCATAGTAGGGGAGCTGGTGGCCAAGAAACTCAGGAAGCTCGACAAAGTCGCGTACATCCGGTTCGCGTCCATCTATAAGGACTTTGAGGACGTGAAGGATTTCGAGAAAGAGATAAAATCGATACAGAAATAAAGGACAGAGGATACAAAAAAATGAATGAATTTTTTCCGAAAGTGATCAGGAAGCGCGACGGCAAAGTGACCCCCTTCAACATAGAACGCATAAAGAACGCAATTTATAAAGCTGCCTACACCCTGGGCGGCCGTGACGAGGAAAAGGCAGTGGACGTGGCCAACGAAGTGGCCCGCCGCCTTAATAACGATTTCACCGTACATAACAAGATCCCCACCGTGGACGACAGCAACGGCGTCTGCGTGGACGTGCTGCGCGAGAAAGGCTTCGACCGCACCGCCGACAAATTCGAGTCGTATTCGCTGGACCGCCAGCGCGTGCGCAAGAGCGGGCTGACCGTGAAGAAAAAATCCGGCAAGGCCGACATCACCGACCAGATGCTGCTGGTGCAGAGCATCACCAACGAGACCATCGAGGCCTTCGACCGCAAGAAGCTGGCCGACGCGCTGGAGAAGGAATACCAGCTGTCCCGCGACCTGGCCGAGATGATAGCCAAGGAGACCGAGAACGACGCCTACGAGCTGTCCGAGAAATACGGCACCAAGAACTTCGACACCCAGTTCCTGCGCCGCATCTCCGAATCCCATCTGTCCATGATGGGCATACCGCTGAAGAACTCGGCGCTGGCCATGCCGCTGTCCACCATTGATTCCCTGGTGTTCGGCAGCAGCAAGGAAAATTCCAACATCACCTCCAACAACCCCGAGGCCGTGAACCTCGGCATAGCCGAATACGTGCTGAAACAGTTCAACCTGCGCAAGGTGTTCTCGGAAGAGATAGCCGAGGCGCACAACAACGGCTCCATCCACATCCACGACCTGGGCTACCCCCAGCGCGTGTACTGCTCCAGCCACTCCATCGAGTACATAAAGAAATACGGCCTGGACAAGATCGTCTCCAATCTCCAGAACAAAAGCCAGCCGGCCAAGAGCGCCATGGTGCTCAACGGGCACATCCAGACGTTCCTGGCGTCCATGCAAAGCCGCTACGCCGGGGCGCTCGGCTTCGGCTTCCTTAATATCCTGTACGCGCCCATGCTCAACTGCCCCGAGCTGCTGGTGGAAGGCGAGCTGGAAGGCAAGCCCGTCCGCATCAAGAAAGACGTGCTGGAGGCCATGGCCGAGGCCGGCACCATTTCTTTCACCGACGGCACCGCCACCCCTTACTTCAAGAAGACCGGCGAAGTGCGCGCGCTGAACAAGCAGTCCAGGAAAGAAATGCGCCAGATAGCGCAGAACCTGATCTTCTCCGCCAGCCAGAACGCGTTCAGCCGCGGCGGCCAGACGCTGTTCATAGACTTCAATATGCACACCGGCGTGCCGCAGTACATGACCAACGTGCCCGCCATGGGCCCCGGCGGCAAGTACATGATAGAGGACGCCCAGGGCAACATAGAGCTGGTGGACGACGCGCCCCGCTTCCACGGCGTGGAAGGCGATTCCCGCAACGGCGACGTGGTGCACCCCGCCGACGGCCGCAGGTTCGTGACCTACGGCGACGCCCGAATGGTGAAAACCGCGCAGGAATTCGCCATAGAGCTGATGAAAGTGTGGGAGGACGGCGATAAGTACGGCATCCAGTTCGCGTTCCCCAAGTGCGACCTCCACGTGAGCAAAGAGGCGCTGGAGAACCCCGACGAGCGCGAAGTTTACGATTACGGCTGCCGGCTGGCCACCAAGAACGGCTCCACTTACTTCATGTTCGACCGCGACGGCGCGGGGGCGACGCTGGCCCAGTGCTGCCGGCTCAAGGAAAAGGTCACTGACCCGTTCCTGCTCAAGCACCCGGAGAACATCCGCTTCACGGGCTCTCAGAACGTCACCATCAACCTGCCGCAGGCCGCTTTCAAGGGCAAAACCCTGAAAGGGACGCTGACGCAGATAGACAAGGCCATAGACCTGGCGGTGAAGGCGCACCTGCAGAAGAAGGTGTACACGCAGACGCTGCTGGACACCGACGGCAGCCCGCTGCGCTCGCTGGGCATTCCCTCCGACGACGGCATGCCCTACGTGGACCTGAACAAGGCCACTTACATCATGGGCCTGATAGGTCTTAACGAAGTGGTGCAGTACCTCACCGGCAAAGAGCTGCACGAGAGCAAGGACGCCTACGAGACCGGCCTGCAGATAATCGACCACATGCACCAGACCATCAACGCGCTGCGCGCCAAGCACGGCCTGAAGATAACGCTGGAAGAGACCCCCGCCGAGAGCGCCACGCAGAAGCTGGCCAAAGGCGACATGGCCCGTTTCCCCGAGGCCAAGAAGGTGATAAAAGGCGACCTGAAGAAGTCGCCCTACTACACCAACTCGGTGCACCTGAACCCCGGCGCCAACGTGTCCATCATCGACCGCATAGAGCTGCAGAGCAAGTTCCACGACATGATAGAGTCGGGCTCCATCATACACGTGTACTGCGGCGAGTCCCAGATACCGCCGGAGTCCATAGCCCAGTTGGTGGAGAAGACCTACCGCAACACGCGCGCCTCGCAGATAACCGTGTCGCCGGAGTTCACGCACTGCAACAACTGCCACACCAACTACTTCGGCTTCAAGGACAAGTGCGGCAAATGCGGCAGCGCCGACGTTACTAAGCGCACCAAGATAGTGGGCTACTTCTCCAACCTCAGCGGCTGGAACGATTCCCAACTGGAGATCAGCAAGGCGCGCGAAGCCGTGGCGCACCACTACGCCGACTATACACCCAATGTGAACTGGCTGCACGAAAAGGACAGCTCCAAGAAAGTGATGGTGTTCGGCAAGGCCGGCTGCGCCATGTGCGAAGAGGCCAAGGAAAGCCTTACCAAGGCGCTAAAGCAGAACGGCATGGAGATCCCCGTGGAGTTCCACGACCTTACCAAGCAGGAAAGCCGCATGGTGGCCGCGCGCTGGAACGTGCCGCTGGACCCCATTCCCACGGTGCTGGTGAAGAACAACGGCACCATGGGCCGCTACGAACTGGAGTTCAAGCGCGGCAAGCCCGTGCACCGCAAAGAAGTGGAATACTTCAAGATGGTGGAAGGCGCGTACGTAGCAAAGTAGCGTCTGGCAGAGGGACCGGCTTAGCAAAACGCGGGGTCGGGCACACCGTGCCCGCCCCTCATCACTCAGGCTCGGCGCTTACGCAAGCCTCGCCTTCCGTGAAGATTTTGCTAAGCCGGTCCCTCTGTCATACGCAGGGAAATAAATAATGAAGATCGGAGCGGCGTTGGGGTTTAACCTTATTGATTATCCCGGCAGAATTGCCGCGGTAGCTTTCGCGCCCGGCTGCAATTACAGCTGCCCCCACTGCCACGCCAAGCCCATACTGGGCACCGCGGCCCCCATAGACCAGGAAGATTTCATCGGCTACCTGGACACCGTAAAAGACTGGGTCAACGGCGTTGTTATCTGCGGCGGCGAACCCACGCTGCAGCCGGAACTGATCCCTTTTATACAGCGCCTGCGCGCCCAGCACCTGGCCGTGAAACTGGACACCAACGGCAGCAACCCCGCCGTGCTGGCGCAGCTGCTGGCCGAAAACCTGGTGGATTACGTGGCCATGGACATAAAAGGCCCGCGCCACCTGTGGCCCAACCTTACCGGCAACCCCGGCGCCGAGGCCGCCATGCTGGAAAGCATGAAGCTGGTCGTCCGTTTCCCCATTTACGAATTCCGCACCACCGTAGCGCCCGTGCTGCGCGGCGGGGACGACATCTCTTTCCTGACCGTGCCGGAAATGGCCGCCGCCGCGCGGCTGATAGTGGAAATTACCGGCAGCCCGGACCATAAATATTACGTGCAGAAATTCATGCCGCGTAAGGACGGCCTGCTGGACGCGCGCCTGGAGGCGTTCCCCGAAACCCCGGTGAACCTGCTGCACGACATCCACAATGAAGTTTTGAAGTATATTCCCAATACCCAAGTGAGAGGATAACCCCATGGAAAAGATCGAAGTTCTCGTGCAGAAAATGGCGCCCGATACCATCACCCCCAAGTACGCCCACGAAGGCGACGCCGGCGTGGACCTTTACTCCGCCGGCACTTTTACGCTGCAGCCCGGCCAGCGCCTGCTGGTGCCCACCGGCCTGAAAATGGCCATCCCGCACGGCTACGAAGGCCAGGTGCGCCCCAAATCCGGCCTGGCCCTGAAGCACGGCCTTACCGTGCTGAACACCCCCGGCACCGTGGACGCCCCCTACCGCGGCGAGGTGGGCGTGATAGTGATAAACCACGACCCCAAGCTGGCCTACGAAATAAAGAAAGGCGAGAAGATAGCCCAGATGGTCTTCAATAAAGTGGAGTATGTAACCTTCACCGAAGCCACCGAGCTGGCCGTAACCACCAGAGGCGAAGGCGGCTACGGCAGCACCGGCAAGCACTAAACAAAGGGGACAGGCTACTTTTTTAAAAAAGTAGCCTGTCCCCTTTTAGAGGAGATATCTAATGCGAAAAAATATATTGATCGGGATATTATTGCTCGCGGTCGTTCACACTGCCAACGTGTCCGCCGAAGAGGCGAAGCCCCGTCTTATTACCGTCTCGGGCAGCGCCGAGATCAAAACGCTTCCGGACGAGGCTATTGTCAATTTCGGGGTGGAGACCAAGAACAAGGACCTGACGGCCGCGAAGGATGCGAACGATAAGAAAGTGAAAGCGGTGCTGGCGCTCGCTAAAAATCTGGATATTGATAAAAAATATTTCCAGACGGATTACATAAACATCGAGCCTCATTACAACTCTGATAACAGCGGCGAAGCCATCCAGTATTATGTCGTCCGAATGAACGTTTCGGTTACGCTCAAGGATACGAATAAACTGGAGGCCTTGCTTAGCCAGGTGCTGGAGGCCGGCGCGAATTATATCTACGGGGTGGAGTTCCGCACTACGGAACTGCGGAAATTCCGCGATCAGGCCCGCGCAGCGGCTATAAAGGCCGCCAAAGAGAAAGCCGAGGCCCTCGCTAAAGAACTTGGGCAGAAAATAGGCCGCCCGAATTCTATCCAGGAAGGGGCCAATGGCTGGTACGGCGGTTACTCCGGCATGTGGGGGAACCGGTACGGCGGCATGGCGCA
>JAPLKJ010000271.1 GCA_026388125.1 Elusimicrobiota bacterium | reverse complement strand
ATCACGGCGTCCGGCCGCGCGCGCGCCATGCCGGCGTCGTAGGAATACAGGAGGATCTCCGCCTCGTCGGTGCGGACGTTCTCCGCCCCGACGATGGCCTCGAGCTCCGGTCTTATCCTGGTGATGCGCTCTTTCTTGTTGAACATTCCGCCCTTTGTCCTACTTCGCAGGTTTAAGCTTCGCCGTGAAATGCGGCAGTATCGCCGGAGCCTCAACTATGTCCAGCCCTTTTATGTTCTTCCTGCCGGCGGCCAGGTAGCCGAACACCTCTATAACGTAATCGATATGGCTCTGGGTGTAGACCCTGCGCGGGATGGCCAGGCGCACCAGCTCCATCGGGGCGGCCTGGTAGACGCCGTCCTTGTCGCGCTTCCCGAACATCAGCGTGCCTATCTCCACGCTGCGTATGCCGCCTTCCAGGTACAGCGCGCAGGCCAGCGCCTGCGCCGGGAAATTGGCCGGCTTGATGTGGGGCAGGAATTTTTTCGCGTTCACGTACACGCCGTGGCCGCCGGGCGGGTTGATTATGGGCACGCCGTGCCCGAGCAGGCCCTCGCCAAGGTACTGCGTGGAGCGGATGCGGTACTGGAGGTAGTGCTCGTCGAGCACTTCGCGCAGGCCGATGGCTATCGCTTCCAGGTCGCGGCCGGCCAGGCCGCCGTAGGTGCTGAAGCCTTCGGTGAGGATCAGCAGCTGGCGGGCCTTGCCCGACCAGTCGCGGTTGTTCATGGCCAGGAACCCGCCGATATTGACCAGCGCGTCCTTCTTGGAGCTCATCCAGGCGCCGTCGGCCAGCTCGAACATGGACTCGGCTATCTCGCGCACTGGCCGCCCAGCGAATTATTGGTGACCGTCATCACGCACAGCGGGATGTTGGCGGCGCCTTTTTCCTTTATGAACTTCTCCATGGCCGCCACGTCGGCGTTGCCTTTGAACGGCGCGGGCTTGTCGAACTCCATGGCCTCCTTCACCGGGAAGTCCATGGCCTGGGCGCCGGAGAACTCCACGTTGGCCCTGGTGGTGTCGAAATGGGAGTTCGAAATTATGTATTTGCCCTTGCCGCCGATCACCGTGAAAAGGATCTTCTCGGCGGCCCGGCCCTGGTGCACGGGGATTATCTCGTCGAAGCCGGTCAGCCGCTTCACCTCGCTCTCGAAGTTGTAGTAGCTGCGCGCCCCGGCGTAGGATTCGTCGCCGTTCATGATGCCGCCCCACTGCGCGGCGCTCATCGCGCCGGTGCCGCTGTCGGTGAGCAGGTCTATCAGCACTTTCTCGGCGCGGATATTGAAAAGGTTGTAATGCGCGGCCGCGAGGATGGTCTGGCGCTCTTCCCGGGTGGTTATGCCCAGCGGCTCAACGGTCTTGATCTTGAAGGGTTCTATTATCGTTTTCCATTCCATATGTGTTCTCTCCTGTTAATATTCGTTCTTTCACCTGGCCAGCGCGCTCAGAAGTATGAAGTAGCCCGTCATCAGCACCGCGCCGAAAGGCAGCGCCGCCCGCGCCCATTCCCGCGACTTGATGCCGAGCTTGCCGGCGCTCACTATATTGGGGATATTTCCCGGGATAAGCATGCCTCCGGAGATCAGCAGGCCCATCAGGACGAACTTTATCTGTCTGTCGGTCATGGCCGGAGTGATCTCCGCGGCCGCCAGCGTGGCGTTGTCGAGGATGGCGGAGACCGAATTGGCCCAGTAAAGCGCCCAGACCGGCATTTTCGCCATGAAGCGTTCCGCCAGCGGGGTCAGACCGGCGCCGAGGAAGATCAGCGCCATCACGAAGACATAAACTTTCAGGGCGCGCACGGCTATGCCGCGGCCGGTGTCGGGGGAGTCTTCCCTGAGGCCGGGGCCGGCGGCCTCGGCCGCCTCCGCCCCGCGGGCCGCCATGAACGCGGCCAGCAGCACGCCGGGGATTATCCACATCCCGAGGTTCTGCAGCAGGTAAAAGAAGCCGGCTTCGTGCAGCGGGCCCCTCAGCTTGGCTATCACTATGGTGGACAGCGGCTCGCCCAGCGGGGTCAGCGCGGCGCCCAGCCCGATAGCGTAGCAGGCGCAGACCGTGAGCTTTACCTCGTAGCTGCGCTTCAGCCTGAGCAGCGTGACTATTTCCGACAGGACCAGCGCGGCGATGATGGCGGTGAAAAAACTGGAGCCTAGGCCCAGAGCGGCTACTATGGCGAAGATGGCGCCGCGCAGCCCGAGGCGGGCGGTCAGGTACTTCAGCGCGCCGCGCAGGCGGGGGCGCAGCCGGCTGAACAGCCAGCCCACCGCGCCTACGGCCGCCGTGATGGCCAGCGGTTCTTTCAGGGCTTCCTTTATCAGGCCCAGGCTCCACAGCCCGGAGATGCTCACCGCGCACAGGCCCATGGCGAAAAGGAACGCTTCAAGGTCGTTCTCCACCCGCTTCACGGAAAAAGGAAGCACCAGGGTAAGGCTGGTTATTAGCGCCAAGCCTGCTATGATCACGTAGTCGGACATAAAAGTCGTAAAGCACCGGCAACTACCAGGGGACATTGTGCTACAATTATATTCTAATATTTTAATAAGGCCATAAAAAGCCGTTTGTGCGGGTTCGGTCGGGAAAATGTTCAAATTCAAAAGGCCTATCGGGCTTTTCTTGTGCGGCGGCGGCGCGCTGGGCTCGTGGCAGTCCGGGGCTCTGGCCGAACTCGTGCGCCAGGGGCTGCATTTCGACGCCGTGGCCGGCTTCAGCGTGGGCTCGCTGAACGGAGCGGCGTACTGCTACAATAAAACGGGGGAACTGCGCCGCATCTGGAGCGGCTTCAAGCCCTCCAACATCCTTAAGCTGGGCCCGCGCTACCACCACATCCCGGTGGAACTTTACCAGCACGACGACGGCAGCCCGCTGGGCAGGGCGGGTTCGTTCATGCAGAACCAGCTGGCGAAGGTTACGCTGTTCTCGAACAAGCCGGTTTATGAATTCCTGAACGGGTGGCTCGCGCGCAGCGGGGCGCAGTTCGCGCGCGGCATAAAATTCTACGTTATCAGCCACGCGGTGGAGCTTAAGCTGCCCTATATCTCGCGCTTCGACGGCTCCGCGCAGCAGAGCGGCAACCTCTCCTTCAACGACGCGCTGATGGCCAGCTGTTCCATCCCGATGATCTTTCCGCCCGTGCCGGTAACGGAGCACGGGCGCCGCTACCACCTAGTGGACGGCGGCGACCATCATCATGATAGGCAATTCCCGCCCGGAGGACATGGATTATCCGCACTCGGGCCCCTTCGGCCTTTTCGAAAGCAGGGCGCGCCGGATGCTGGCGCTGCATACGCAGAAGATCTACGAATCCAGGGTGTTCATCCGCTCGGCGCCCGAAGTCCACCTGATAAAGCCTCCCGTAGACCTGGGGGTCAAGCTGCTGGAGTTCGACGGGGCTAAATGCCAGAAAGCCTTCGATATCGGGGAGGCCGAGGCCCGCAGGTTCCTCGCCGCCGAGGGCTAGCACGGCCGGCGCTTTGCCATGATCGAGTTAACCGCGCTTAATTTTTCCATCCTTTTCTTTTTCGGGACGTTCATCGGCCTGGCCGGATCCGCGCTGGGCATAGGCGGCGGCATCTTCATGGTGCCGTTCCTTGTGCTCGCGCTGAAAATACCCATACACCAGGCCGTGGCCGCTTCGCTGGTTGCCATCGTGGCCACCTCCAGCGCCGTGGCGGCCGTGAACGTGGAGAGGGGGCTCGCCAATATCAGGCTGGGGATAACGCTGGAGGTCACAACGGCGCTGGGCTCGCTGGCAGGCGCGCTGGCCGCCGGCTACCTGCCCGCCGCGGCGCTGCGGCTGCTGTTCGCCCTGATGCTGTTCCCTGTCTCGGCGCTGATGTTCCTGAAAGGCGGCGCGGCGCTGAAAAAGACCGCCGTCAAGGCCGCCGCCGCGCCCGCGGTCACGGCTACGGCTTTCGACTCGGCTTTCTTCGATCCCGCGCTGGCGGCGCATACCCCTTATTCGGTAAAGAACATCGCCCCGGCCTCCTTTATCTCTTTTTTCGCCGGCTCGCTTTCCGGGCTGCTGGGCATAGGCGGCGGCATAGTGCAGGTGCCGGTGATGAACCTGCTGTGCGGCGTGCCCATGAAGGCCGCGGCCGCCACCAGCAACTTCATCATCGGTGTTTCGGCGGCGGCCAGCGCCTACGTGTACTGGCGCAAGGGCCTGATCCCGCTGGAACTCACCGCCGTGATAGTGACGGGGGTGCTGCTGGGCTCGTTCCTGGGCATCTACGCGCTGTACCGGGCCCGCTCCGGGAAACTGCAGCTGGCGTTCGGCGCGCTGACGCTGCTGACTGCGGTAAAAATGCTGACGGGCGTATAATATGTTCTCAGAAAAAGAATTCGCCGGACTGATACAGCGCACCCTGCTCTCCGGAGTTTTCCTGAGCCTGGGCCTGATCTTTACCGGCTTCGCTTTCCTTGTCTCCGGCTCGCCGGCGGGCGCGTGGCTGCTGCGCGCCGGGTTGCTGGCGCTGCTGCTTACGCCGGCGGCGCGCGTAGTGATGCTCATCTACGGCTACTGGAGGGGAGGAGAGCTGTATTTCGCGCTGGCCTCTTTTATCGTGCTGGCGCTGCTCGCGGTCTCGCTGCTCGTGTCATGAAAAGGACCATCTTCGCCCTCGCTCTGCTCGCTGCCGGCCGCCTGTGCGCCGGCGCGCAGGACCTGGCCGCGGCCGACGACGACGGGCTGGGCCCGGCGCTGATAGACCTCCACGCTTCCACGCGGCCTTTCGTGCTCAGCCCCGGGGCGGACGAGCGCTACGACCGCGCCATCGCCTATATGTACCGCCTCGAGTTCGACAGGGCCGAGGCCGAGGTGAAAGAGATAGTGCTGCTCGACCCCGACGGCCCCGCCGGCTATTTCGCGCTGGCCGCGCTGGCCTGGTGGCGCTATTCGCAGGACTTCGACCTGCAGGGCGGCTTTAAGGAGGCGGAGGAGGAATTCTTCGACCGCTCGGAAAAAGCGATAGAGCTTTCCAAAAGGATGGTGAAGGACCGGCGCGACCTGGACCAGGCCTATTTCTTCATGGGCAGCGCCTACGGCCTGCAGGGCCGCTGGTACGCGGTGCAGCGCGCCTGGTGGCGGGCCTATACCCACGGCAAGAAAGGGCGCAAGTACCTCAAGAAATGCGTTCAGACCAACCCGGCCGTATATGATGCGTACCTCGGGCTGGGGATCTTCGACTACTACGCGGCCACGCTGCCCGGCGCGCTGGGCCTGGGCGCCAAGCTTTTCGCCGGCGGCGACAGGGCGCGCGGGATGGACTACGTGAGAACGGTCAGGGACAAGGGGCGCTTTTTCAAGCTGGAGGCCCGGCTGTTCCTTATCGAGATATATTCGCGGCACGAGAGGGATTTCGCGGCGGCCTTCGCGGAATGCTCGGCCCTGCGCGCGCTGGACCCCGGCAACATGCTTTTCCGCCTGGGCGAGATAATGACGCACACCCAGGCGCAGGACTGGCAGGGGGTGCTCGACGAGTCAGAGGCCTTCCTGGCCGCCTGGCGGAGGCAGCCGCAGCAGGGGATAGGGCAGCAGCTCGGCTCCGTCTACCTGGCGGCCGGCGACGCGCTGATAGCTCTCCGGCGCTACGGGGAAGCCGAAGAATGGCTGACCGCCGGCATCGAGCGGACCGGCTTCCCGGAAAAAGGCTGGGTCACTTACTGCTATCTGCGGCGGGCGCAGGCGAACGACCTGTCCGGGCGGCGCGCGGCCGCGCTGGCGGATTATGAAAAGGCGCTGGAGCGCCCCAATTTCTGGGACTCCGTAAAGTACGCGAGGGCCGGCCGCAAGAAGGCGCCGGACCAGAAAGAGGTCATGCGGCAGATGACCGAGGACTAGCCAGGCTATTCTAAATCCTGTATCCTGTTGCGGAGGTGCTTTATGAAAAAGAACGAATTTACCGCGGTGGTGCCGGTGGCCGGGGCGGGGACGCGCCTGCGCCCGCATACGCATACCTACCCCAAGGTGCTGCTTACCGTGGGCGATAAGCCCATAATCGGCCATATCCTCGACGAGATCTCGGCGGCCGGGATAAAGAAGATCTGCCTGGTCACGGGCTACCTGGGCGAGAAAATAAAGGAATACGTCAGCCGCAGCTACGCCGGGCTCGATATCTCTTACGTCGAGCAGCCCGAGCCGAAGGGGCTGGGCCACGCCATCTGGCTGACGCGCCGCGCGGTGACCGGCCCGGTGCTGGTAATGCTGGGGGACACCATAATCTCGGCCGACCTGCGGAAATTCATGGCGTCGAAGGACGACTGCATAGCCGTGAAGGAAGTGGCCGACCCGCGCCGCTTCGGCGTGGTGGAGGTGAAAGGCGGCTATATCTCCGGCATGGTGGAGAAACCGGAGCATCCGAAGACCAACCTGGCCATAGTGGGCATTTATTCCTTTCACAGCTCCGCGCAGCTCTACGGCAGCCTGCAGGAACTCGTGGACTCCGGGAAAACCACCAAAGGGGAGATACAGTTCACCGACGCGCTGGCCGCGCTGGTGCGCGGGGGGCATAAGCTCAGGCCCCTGCCCATAGACGGCTGGTACGACTGCGGCAAGCCCGAGACGCTGCTGGAAACCAACCGCTACATACTGGACAATAAGAAATTCTCGCCCAAAGCCGTGAACTCGCTGATCATCCCTCCCGTCTATATTTCTCCCACGGCCCGGGTGGAGAATTCCATCGTCGGCCCGTACGCTTCCATCGGCGACGGGGCGCGCATAGATTCCGCCATAATCTCGGATTCTATCGTCAACGAAAAAGCGTTCGTCTCCAATATAAACCTGACAGGTTCGCTGATAGGCCCCAGCGCCGCCATAATAGGCAGGAAGGACCAGCTGAACGTCGGGGAGAATTCCGAGATAAGGTTCGACAAGACCGGCTGCGAACAGTAGGGGCGGGCCCGGCCGCCGCGGCCGGCCGCTCATAGAAGAGGCTTTCTGACAAAAACTACCAGGACCGTTCTGGCGGGGATAATTCTAAATCTCTGCGTCTTCATCGCAGTAACTTCAGCCCCGGCCTTTCAGGAACTTCACCATCACTGGATCTTCCCGGTGCTGGGGGTCATCCTTTCCGCGCAATGGGCGCTGGCCCGGGGGGCGTACCTGCGGGCCGCGGCGCCGGACCTTAAGGCGGCCCGCGCGGTAGTCCTGTTCATCTTCGGCTTCCTGATGCTTATGGGCGCGGCGCGCTATGAGACTATCCTCGCCTGTTTCGACGGATGCTCGCTTAAGCTGGCGCTGGCCGCGGCTATGGCGGCCGCCGTCTATTACGGCCAGGCGCGCCTGGGAGACGATTCTTTCTGGAACCCGGCCCGCGCTTATGCGGCGGCTTCGGTCTGCGCTTTATGGGCGCTTTTCCTGGTTCTCTACGGCCTGCGCTAGCCCGGCCGAAGCGGAAATGAAACAAATTCCCGGTCAGCGTGTCATATCCTGTGCAGGGACGGAAAAAGCGGCGCTGGCCGCCCGGCCCGCACAGAACCGAAAAAGGGGAAAGATATGGCGAAAATACTGGCGGAGATAATTGATTCGATCAGCGGGCGGAACCAGGGGAACCCTGAAGGGCGCCCCGGCAAAGAGTTAGAATACGTATATATATTCGCCCCCAGCGAGAACGGGGCGGGGTTCTACGCGGTCTGCGCCGGCAAATAAAGTTCCGTATGGATAATGAAGAAAGCCTGATAAAAAGAATAGCCGCGGGGGAAAAAGAATTCTTCGGCGAGCTCGTGCTCAAGCATCAGGACTTCATTTTCAACGTGGTGAAGAATTACGTCAGGTTCGAGGAAGAGGCGCGGGACATAACCCAGGACGTGTTCCTGAAAGCCTACGAGAACATAGAGAAGTTCAGGGGGGATTCCAAGTTCTCCTCCTGGCTTTACCGGATAGCCTACAACCTCAGCATCAACTGGTCCGAAAGGGTAAAAGGCCGCGAGACGCAGCTGGACGACGGCTTCGCCGAGACCATCCCGGAGGAAGCCAGCGCGGCCGACGAGGAGTTCGACAGGCAGCTGGTGCTTTCCAGGATAAAGGAAATAATAGAGGAAATACCGGTTAAATATAAAGTGGTCATAAAGCTCTATTACTTCGAGGAAAAGTCCTACCAGGAAATAGCCGACAGCCTCGGCATCCCGATCAACACCGTGAAGATACAGCTGCTGCGCGCGAAGGAGCTGGTACGGAAAAAAATAGATTTTTAAAAAAGAGTGAAACAAATTCCCGGGCCGCGTGTCATATGTAGTGAAGGGCCGGAAAACCCGGTGCGGCGCAGGTGAAACCTAAGGAGAAACTTATGATAAGGAAACTGATAGAGCTGGTGGTGCTTTCGATACTCGTGGTGGGGCTGGTTTACCTGGTGAACCAGGTGGGGCCGATGGGCGCCGACGCCAGAACGGCTTTGAAATACCTGTGGCTGGGCATGATCGGCATAATAGCCCTGGGCATAGTGGCCGGAACGATGATAGCGCTTACGGCCATCATACTCGGCATACCGTTCATAAAAAGCCTGGCCGGCGCCGAGGGCGGCTTCTGGTCCAGGAAGCACAGGGGCGAGAAGATGGCCGGCGCCATCGGCGAGACCGTCGGAGGGGCGCTGAAGGGCGCTTTCAGCGGCCTGAGCGAAATGAAGGACCTGACGGGCCGGAAAGTGGAGCTCTCGGCGGACAAGTACGCCTATGATTTCTTTAAAGTGAAAACGCTTAACGGCGACCTGACCATAATCGGGCACGACAGTCCCGGCGCGAAGGCCGAGCTGGAGATCCTGGAGAAGGAAGAAGGCGATACCGAGGCGTTCTTCGAGGACGGCGAGATAAAGCTGAAGACCAAAAGCGGAAGCAAAAGCCTTATCGGCGACGCGAAGATCTATCTGCCCGGCAGGCTGGCCCGCCTGAGCGCCGAGAGCGTGAACGGCGACATAACGATCAGCGATTTCTCTACCGGCAGCGACACGGTCTTCAAAGGCGTCAACGGCGACATCCTGGTGGAAAGGCTGAAGAATACCGCCGAGGTTTCGGCCAAGACGGTGAGCGGGGACGTGGAGATAAGGGAATCGCAGCTGAACTCGCTGCTCACCCAGAGCATCAGCGGCGACGTGCTGATCCGGGAGACGGCGGCCGAGAGCGCCGTGATCAAGACCGTGAGCGGGGACATCGACTACTCCGGCAGCGATATAAAGAACCCGTCGATAAAGACCGTAAGCGGTTCCGTGAAGAAATAAGCGCCGTATAGCCGCCGCAGGAACTGACACCCCCGCGTTCCCGTAAGGAACGCGGGGGGCTTTATTGGCGGGTCAGGCGGCGGCGCAGGCGCAGATATGTTTTACGGCGGCGGCGGCGCAGGCCATGCCGAAGGCCCCGGTAACGAAGCCGGCCGTGCCCACCACCACGCTTTTTTTCGTGCAGCTCTGGAAGTCGTTCTCGCCCTGCGGGCACAGGCAGCCGGCTTTGCAGTCGGTCTGCTCCATGGAGGCGTGCGGTTTCAGCGGCAGCTCTATGGAGCAGACCGCCGGGACGCCGAACTCACCTTTCTTCGGGAAAGCGTATTTTTCCCTAAGGATCTGGCGGATAGCGCGGGCCAGGGGATCGATCTCCGTCCTGCCCAGGTCCATCACGCGCACCTGCGTGGGGTCCAGGCGCCCGCCGGAGCCGGTGGAAACTATAAAGGGCTGGCGCGTCTCGCGGCAGTAATTTATCAGAAAACATTTCGACGTGACGTGGTCGATGGCGTCTATCACGAAATCGGGCCGGTCCTTCATGAGCGTCTCGCAGGTAGTATCGTTGAAATAGTTGGCTATGCCGTCCACGCGGGCTTCGGGGTTTATCAGGCGCAGGCGCTCGGCCAGCAGCGGCGCCTTGGGCCTGCCTATCATGCCGGTCAAAGCCTGCAGTTGCCGGTTGAAGTTCCGGATGCAGACGGTGTCGAAATCGATAAGCGTTATCCGGCCCACGGCCGCGCGCGCCACCGCCTCGGCGGCCCAGGAGCCTACGCCGCCGCAGCCTATCACCATCACGTGCGCGGCTTTCAGCTTCGCTATGGCCTCCGGCCCCACCAGCCGCGCCATCCTGTCGAAGCGGCGCTCGGGGTCTTCCATCTGCGCGAACGGGTTATCGGGTGTAGTCATTGTTCCTTCCGGTCTGCGTCCGCGGGGTCCGGGGCCTGCTTGCGCTAGAAAGAATAGCCCAGCCGGATGAGCGTTAAGAAAGGCATGGGCTTTTTGGCCAGCAGGTCCATCCCGTCGTTCACGGTCTTGCGGACGGAGGGATCGTAGTCGCCGGGCCCGGACTTCTCCGTGTAGCGGCTGGTGGAAAGCGGCAGGCGCAGGCCCAGCTCGAAGCCCAGCGTGAAGCCGGAGCCGTACGCCTTGAGCCAGCCTATGTGCGGGGTCGCGTAATAAACCTTCACCCCGTCGGTTATGTCGTATTCCGCGCCCGGGACCGTGTTCTGTTTCGAGTTAACGGAAAAATCCTGGTAGCCCAGGTTGAACCCGCCGAAAAAGGCGGCGCCGGTAAAATGGTAGCGCGAGACCACTTCCACATTGCCGGCGGCCATCGAGACCAGGGCTCCGCAGGCTTCCCTTTTTTCGGGGAGGCCGGCGGCCGCGCCGCCGGAAAGGCCCAGGAAGAGCTTGTCGCCTACCTGGCGCGCCACCTGGGCCGTGAAGAAGTTAGGGAACCCGGCCGCCGTGGTGATGTTCCACTTCGGCCGGTCGTTGCCGGCGGCCGCCGCCGGGGAGGCGGCGCAGAGCGCCGCGGAGAAGAGCAGGGCTAACGTTAAAGGCGAATTTTTAACCATGGCATATTATATTAAACTCCGGCCGCCTGCGGCCCCGGGCGCCTGCAGCGGCGGTTTGGGGCTTTCTCCTGTATTTCCTACAATATGCCTATGGAACATATCGCCGATGCTTTCAGGCCCTGGATGCTGGTCTTTTACCCGGTACTTTTTATCTGCGCAGCGTTCCTTTCTTATTTCGATAACACCTGCCGGAAAAGAATGGGGACTTCCTGTTTAATGGCCGTATGTTCCATGGCGGGGATCGCGGCCGCCGGCGTTATGGGCGGCGGAGAAGCGGGCGGCTTTATAAAGCTGGGCCTTATCGCGGCCCGCCTGCTGGCCGTGATAGCGGCCGTGAACGTGGCGGGGACGCTGCTGTTCTCTCTGGTGCTGCCGAAACTCGGGGTGAGCGTTCCGAAGATCCTCGAGGATATTATCCTGGCCGTAGCGTACGTGGCGGCGGGCCTGGCGGTGCTCTCGGCTTCGGGGGCCGACCTGAGCGGCATCCTGGCCACTTCCGCGGTGGTCACCGCCGTGGTCGCGTTCTCCCTGCAGGATACGCTGGGCAACGTGATAGGCGGCATGGTGCTGCATCTAGAGGATTCTTTCGTGGCCGGGGACAGGATAAAAATAGACGGCTGCGAAGGGATAGTGCGCGAGATCCGCTGGCGCCAGACCACGCTGGAAACTTCGGACGGCGACCTTATCATCATCCCCAATATAGTATTGATGAAAAGTCCCGTAACGGTGCTGGGCCGGGCCTCCGGCAATAAACGCTTCCGCGCCGTTCCTTTCAACGTGTATTACGACCGGGCGCCCGGCGAGGTGATCCGCGCCGTGGAGCAGGTGCTGCGCGACGATACGCCTGACAGTATTGCCGCGGAGCCGCCGCCGGATTGCGTGATAAAGGATTTTCAGCCCGGCTGCATAGTTTACGAGGCGCGCTACTGGCTGACCGACCTCTCCGCCCCCGGGGCGGCGGATTCCAGGGTGCGCGGCAGGATCTTCTACGCGCTGTCGCGCGCGGGCATAAAGCTTTCGGTGCCCGCCCGGTCCATGGTGGTCACCCAGGAAGCCGAGGAAGTGGAGGCGCGGACCCGCAAAGAGGAACAGGCCCGGAGGCTGGCCGCGCTTCAGGGCGTTTATGTCTTCCAGGCTTTGACCGAAGCTGAAAGGGACCTCCTTGCCGGGCGCCTTAAGCCCACGCCGTTCGCGCGGGGTGAGCTGATAACCAGGCAGGGGGCCGCGGCGGACTGGCTGTATATTATTTACGAGGGCACGGCCGAAGTAAGGCTGTACTCGGAAGGCCTCGGCGCCTACCGCGTGGTAAAAACGCTGGGCCCGGGCGATTTCCTGGGAGAAATGGGCCTTTTTACCGGCGAGGCACGCACGGCCACCGCCGTGGCGGAGGGAGAGGTGCGTTGCTACAGGCTGGACCATGAAGGCTTTGCCGACGTGCTGGCCAGCCGCCCCGAGATAGCGGGCTCCGTAGCCCTGATGCTGGCGAAAAGGCGGCTGGAGCTGGCCCAGGCTAAAGAGCTGCTGGCGGGCGAAGCTGCCCCGGCGGGCCTGAATACAGAGCAGCAGAACCTGCTTTCTAAAATAAAGAATTTTTTTAAGCTTTGAACTGCCGCAGGAGCCGCTTCCTGAACCTGTACTGGCTTTCTCCCGCAGCGCTGCCGGGACCGTTTCTCCCGTTCCAATTACAATTAAAAGTGTAACACGCGTCCTATTGACATACACGCGTCTGTGGGGTAAACTCTAGAATCACTTCACCGGATGGAGTACATATCGACAGCCGGCAGCTTTCCCGGGCGGAATAACAGCCATGGTAAGTCTGAGATGTTCTCATATCTTTCTGTCAGCCGCTCTCCTGGCGGCCGCCGTTGTCAATTCAGCAGCCGGCAGTATCAGCGGCGCCCCTTTCAGCGGCGTGACTACCGACGCTTTAACGGTGAACTGGGGAACCACGTACAGCCCGGGCACGCCGTACGCCGTGGTGCTGGCAACGGCGGACAATCCCGGCGCGGTGGTCTCTACCGGCGCCACGGTAAATTCCTCCTATGAGTTCGGCGGGCTGCCCGCGAATGTCCCCTTCTACGCGTATGTGTCCACTATATCCGAGTCCGGTTTTGTCCCGGTCGGCTATGGCGTTACCTTGGCGTCGGCGCCGTTAGTTGCGGGGTTCGCGGTCGTGGAATATACCAGCGCGACGCTTATCTGGAACGGCGGAATAAACCCGCCCTGGACCATGTACCAGTACGAGGTGTCCAAATCCTCTATCTCCGGCGTGATAGTTTCGAGCGGCATGATCGAGGAAACGTCCGGCTGGCTGACGGGGCTGGAGGAAGGCACCACTTATTACGGCCGTGTGCGGGCCATTAACGAGGAAGGCGTCCCCACGGATTACACCAACGCTCTCGGAGCGGGCGTAACGCTGGTGCATCGTGTCATGCTGACCCCGGCAGATTTCAGCGGCGTTACCATCGATGCCTTAACGGCGAACTGGGGGACGGGGTTCGGTCCGGGCACGCTGTATTATCTCGGCCTGACCACCGCGCCGAATCTTGGCGCGCTGGTGGCCAACGCGGAGACAACGGATACCTCCTACGGCTTCAGCGGATTAGACGCGAACACCGCCTATTACTGTTACGTATCCACCACGCCCGGTTCCGGTCTTGTGCAGATAGGTTATGGCGTGACCTTGGCGTCGGCGCCGTTATCCGCGGAATTCGGAACCGTGGCATATTCCAGCGCGGCGCTTATGTGGGACACGGGGCTAAACCCGCCCTGGACCCTGTACCAGTACGACGTGTCGGACTCGTCCACTTCCGGCGTGATAGTATCGAGCGGCATAATTGCGGCAAGCGCCGGCTGGGTCACCGGATTAACCGAAGGCACCACTTATTACGGCCGTGTGCGGGCCGTCAACAGCGAAGGCGTCCCTACGGCCTATTCTTACGCGCCCGGGGCCGCAGTTACGCTGGTGTACGTTTATATCGCTCCGCTGGAGATCCTGTACGTAGGACTAACCACTGGTACAGTGGCCAGGAACGGCGAAGCCGGCGCGGTGTGCGCGGCTACGGGCCCGGAGAACGCCGAAATAAGCTATTCCTGGAGCGCGGACGGCGGCAGCCTGCCCGCCGTTAACGGGTCGTCCACAACCGTCTGGACGGCGCCGGATGCCACGGGGACATACAGCATCACCTGCGAAGCGAGCGTTGCGGGACAGGACAGCGTGAGCGCGGGCGCGCAGGTCCTGGTGAACAGCCCGCCGGAGATAAGCGCGCTAACGGCCGAGCCGGCTATAGTGTCCACGGGTTCTGCCTCGGTATTGCACTGCGCAGCGAGCGACGCCGACGGGGACGAATTGGCTTACAGCTGGGCCGCTGTGGAGGGAAGCACGATAAGCGGCAGCGGCGCGTCCGTGACCTGGACGGCGCCCCTCTCCACCGGCGTCTACCAGGTAAGCTGCGGGGTGTCGGACGGCAAGCCCGGCATTATGGCGCTGTACGCGGCGCAGGTGCTGGTACTTTCGGGGCCGGAGATAACAAGCCTGACCGCGGCGCCGGATACGGTGGGCGGCGGGGGCGAGGTCAGCGTTGAATGTTCGGCTTTGGCCCCGGACAACGGCGAACCGTCCTATACCTGGAGCGCG
The DNA here is from genome assembly GCA_026388125.1 of Elusimicrobiota bacterium. Classification (GTDB taxonomy): domain Bacteria; phylum Elusimicrobiota; class Elusimicrobia; order Elusimicrobiales; family UBA9959; genus UBA9959. The sequence goes on along the minus strand of JAPLKJ010000271.1, from coordinate 8,607 downwards.
GCCAGCGGCAGCATGAACGCCTATGTTTCTTCCGCGGTGTGGACCGCGCCGGATGCCACGGGTACCTACAGCGTTACCTGCGAAGCGGATGTGCCCGGCTACCCCGGCGCGAGCAGGAGCGTGCTGGTCCGCGTGAACGACGGAGACTTGCTCCCCGCCGCCTTCAGCGGCTTGACCGCCGGCGCCATAACGGTGAACTGGGCCACCACGTTCAGGCCGGGCACGCTGTATTATGTGGGGCTTGCTACCGCGCCCGATCCCGGCGCGCTGGTGTCCAGCGCCTCTACAACTGCCGCCGTCTTCGGCTTCGCCGGGCTGGACGCGAATACCGCCTATTACGGCTATGTTTCTACTTCGCCGGACGCGGGCTTTGTCATGACCGACCTCGGCGTGACCCTGGCCGTGGAGCCTTCCTCGGTGGCGTTCTCCGGGCTGGAGTACTCCAGCGCGGCCTTGAGCTGGGATGGCGGAATAAATCCCGCCTGGACCACCTACCAGTACGAGCTGTCGGTGTCGCCGGGTTTCAGCGTGATAGCGTCCAGCGGCGCGGGCCCTGGGCCCGAAGGCTGGATGTACGACTTAACTGATTCGACGGTTTACTATGGCCGCGTGCGGGCCATAAATAACGCCGGCGTTCCTACCGCCTATGCGTATGCTCCCGGGGCGGGCAGGACCCTTTCGCCGCCGTCCATACTTCAGCCGCAGAATAACTCTTTCACGAATTCCCTGGCGCAGGTTTCCGGTACCGCCGCGGACGATGTGCCCGTTTCAGCGGTGGAGCTGTTGATAATCAGGCTTTCAGACAACTATTACTGGGACAGTTCCTTCTGGGCGCCCGGCCAGGCCTGGCTGACTGCCGCCGTGGACGGCTCTTCCTGGACATATGACGGCGTTCCCGCCTGGGCTACAGGTTCCTCATACGGGGTAGTGGCGAGGTCCATGGATAACACCGGAAAATGGTCCCTGGTCTCTTCCACCAGCGTGTTCACGTACGACACCGCGCCGCCGGCCCTGCTTATTGCGGCGCCGGGCGACGGCAGCTTCCTGAACAGCGGCTCGACCGAGGCGGTCGTAGCCTACTCCGATGCCGGCGGCTCCGGCCCCGACGCTTCCACGCTTGTTATAGAACTGGACTCGGTGGCCCTTTCCCCGGCCGCGTTCACGCGTTACGCCTCCTCGGCCACGGTACAGCTCGCGGGCCTGACGCAGGGGGCGCACACGCTCGACGCGTCCATACAGGATAAAGCCGGCAACCCGGCCGCCGCCGCCCGGACCGGCTTCCTGGTTGACCTGTCTTCTCCGGTCATCAGCATCGTCAGGCCGGCGAACGGCAGCGTTTTTGTACTTGAACCCTCCACAACCGCCATTATCAGCTATTCGGACGCCGGCGGCGCGGGGCTGGACCTGGCGAGCCTGGTGGTAAAATGGGACGGGGTCGAAGTAGCCTCCGGCGCGGTAACGGTCTACGCCTCTTCGGCCGCGGTGGTGCTTGCCGACCTCAGGGAGACCTTCTACACGCTGAACGCGTCCATCCGCGACAAGGCCGGCAACCTTGCCAACGCCGCGCAGAGCAATTTTACTGTGGATTCCAGTTTCCCCCCGGCGGCCGTGACCGACCTCGCGGCCGCGCCGGCGTCCTCCGGGGCGATAAAACTCAACTGGACCGCGCCAGGCGCCGACGGCATGGCCGGCGTGCTGGATGAGTCTACTTTTACAATACAATACTCCACCTTCACCGGCGTCGAATGGTCCTCCATGGCCGTTTCTACCGAGAGGATAGCCATTTCCACCTCAGGCGTGAACCCGGGGAGCGGACAGAGCTATACGGTCGGCGGGCTGTCGGTCAACACCAGTTATTATTTCAGGCTGTGGACCCAGGATGAGTACGGAAACTGGAGCGCTATCTCCAACGGGCCCGCCGCGGCCACTTTCGCGGCGGCGCCGTTCTCCGCGGCTTTCTCCGGAGTTTTCTATTCCAGTGCCGCCCTGAGCTGGCAGGCGGGGGCAAACCCTGCCTGGACCACGTACCAGTACGAACTGTCCGTATCGTCCGGTTTCGGGGTGATAGCGTCCAGCGGAGCAGGTACCGGCACTACCGGTTGGCTGTACGGTTTGAGTTCCGGGACCAATTATTACGGCCGGGCGCGGGCCGTGAACAGCACGGGTATTCCTACCGCCTATGCGTATACTCCGGGAACCGGGACGACCCTGGTACCTAATAATTCGCCTACAGTGGTCATACTCCAGCCGAGTAATAATTCATTCGTAAATTCCCTGGCCGAGGTTTCAGGCACGGCCGCGGACGATGTGGCGGTTTCGTCGGTGGCGCTGTCGATAGTTCGCGCTTCGGATAATTATTTCTGGAACAGTGCCGCCTGGGCGCCGGGCCCTAGCTGGCTGTATGCCGGCCTGAACGGTTCCTCCTGGACCTATGCCGGCGTTCCAGCCTGGGTCAGCAGTTCGTCTTACACTGTAATAGCCAAAGCCAAGGATAATGCTGGCGCCTGGTCTTTAGCCTACTCTACCAGCGTATTCACCTATGATGGCGCGCCGCCGGTTTTGAGCGTGGCGCTGCCGGTCAGCGGCAGCTTCCTGAACTCTAGCTCTACCATGGCGGTCATTAACTATTCTGATGCCGGCGGTTCCGGGCTCAGCACTTCAACCCTGGTGATAAAGCTGGACGCGGTGGCGCTTTCCACGGCCGCGTTCACGCGTTATAGTTCGTCTGCCGCGGTGCAGCTTACGGGTCTGGCGCAGGCTGCGCATACGCTGGACGCTTCTATACAGGATAACGCCGGTAACCTGACCAATGCCTTACAGGTTGCTTTCACGGTGGACCTGACCCCGCCAGCCGTTACGCTGGTACAGCCGGTCGGCGGCGCTTTCCTGAATTATAACTCTACCACGGTGGTCGTCAACTATTCTGATGCCGGCGGTTCGGGGCTCAGCATTTCAACGCTGGTGATAAAGCTGGACTCGGTGGCGCTTTCCACGGCCGCGTTCACGCGTTATGTTTCGTCGGCTGCGGTGCAGCTTACGGGCCTATCGCAGACGGCGCATACGCTGGACGCGTCTATACAGGATAAGGCCGGCAACCTGACCGCTGCTGTTCAGACTTCCTTCATTGTAGACCTGACCTCACCGACCCTGACGTTCGTCCAGCCGGCCGGCGGCGGCTTCCTGAATAATACTTCCACCACGGTGGTGGTGAACTACTCGGATGCCGGCGGCGTCAGTGCCTTAACGCTGGTGATAAAGCTGGATTCGGTGGCGCTTTCCACGGCCGCGTTCACGCGCTATGTTTCTTCGGCCGCGGTGCAGCTTACGGGGCTATCTCAGTCTGCGCATACGCTGGACGCGTCAGTGCAGGATAATGCCGGCAATCTTGGCAACGCAGTCCAGACCGCTTTCACGGTGGACCTGACCACGCCGATGATCACAATAATCAAGCCGGCCAACGACAGTGTCATTAACTACACCTCCACCATGGCTGTCGTCAGTTACTCGGATACCGGCGGCGCGGGGCTTGACCTGGCCAGCCTGGCAGTGAAATTGGACGGCGTGATCGTGGATCCCGGCGCGGTCACGGCTTTTACTTCGTCTGCCGCGGTGCAGCTTACGGGGCTATCTCCGGCAGCGCATACGCTGGCTGCGTCCATACAGGACAAAGCGGGCAACCTGGCCAATGCCGCGCAGACCGGCTTCACCGTGGACTTCACTATTCCCCCGGCGGCGGCGGACCTTGCGGCCGCGGCGGCGTCCACCGGCGCCATTACGCTTGGCTGGACGGCGCCGGGCGATGATGACCTGAGCGGCGCGCTGAACAATTCCACTTTCACCATACAATACAGCACCTTCACCGGCGTTGTCTGGTCCACCGCGGCCGCGCAGCTGAATATTTCAACCACGGGCGTGAACCCCGGCAGCGGCCAGCAATATACGCTGGGCGGGCTGGAGGTAAATACCAGTTATTATTTCCGGCTGTGGACCAAAGACGGGTACGCCAATTACAGCGCGCTGTCCAACGCGGCCGCGGCGGCTACCCTGGCGGCTGCGCCGTCAGCCGTCGCGTTCTCCGGGATATCGTATTCCACCGCGGCCCTGAACTGGCAGGGCGGCGCGAACCCGGGCTGGACCACCTACCAGTACGAGGTATCGGTGTCGTCGGCCTTCGGGGTGCTGACTTCCGGCGGCTCCGGCTCCGCCACTACAGTGGCGCTGGCCGGCCTTACTGAAGGCGCCACTTATTACGGCCGCGTGCGCGCGCTGAACAACGAAGGCTTGCCCACCGCTTACGCGTATACGGCCGAAGCCGGGATAACGCTGCTCCATTTGCCGCCCACTGCGGCCATACTTCAGCCCGAGGATAATTCTTATCTTACTTCGCTGACGCAGCTCTCCGGCACGGCCGCCGACGATATAGCGGTTTCCTCCGTGGCGGTGTCTTTGACCAGGCTTTCGGATAATTACTCCTGGAACGGCGCCGGCTGGACCGCCGGCCGTACCTGGCTGGACGCGGAATTCGCCGCTTCCGCCTGGACCTATACCGGGCTGCCGGCCTGGGTGACGGATTCTTCCTACACGGTGACGGCGAAAGCGCTGGATGATTTCGGCCTCTGGTCGGTAGACTATTCCACCAGCCTGTTCACCTATGATATTACCCCGCCGGTCTCGTTCGTAACAATTCCGCCCTCCGGGCAGGTTTCGGCGTTTACCTATATTTTCGGCGCGGCGGAGGACGCTGGGGGCATCGCGCAGGTACAGGTAAGCGTGCGGCGCAAGTCGGACGATAATTACTGGTCGGGCGGCGAGTGGGTACCTTCCGAGACCTGGAACCTGGCATCCGGCACCGCCGCCTGGACCTATACCGGTATAAGCAACGCTGCGCTGCTGGAAGGCACCACTTACGTAGTAATGTCGAAGAGCTACGACCTGGCGGGGAATGTTTCCGACCCCGCCGTTAACTCCAGCACTTTCACTTATATGGGCACGCCGCCCACTACGGAAATACTGCAGCCGGGGAATAATTCGGCGGCGAATTCGCTGCCGCAGATCTCAGGCGCCGCCACGGATGACGTGTCGGTCTCTTCCGTGGTCCTGACCATAACCAGGTTCTCTGACGGCTATTTCTGGAACGGTTCCGCCTGGGCCGCGGGCCAGGCCTGGCTGGACGCGGCAGTGGGGGGTAGCACCTGGGCCTATACGGCCGTCCCCGCCTGGGTGAACGAGTCTTCCTACACCGTAATAGCGAAAGCCCGGGACAACAACGATCATTGGTCAGCGGACTATTCTACCAGCGTGTTCACTTATGACACGGTGGCGCCGGTCCTGGCCGTAACGTCTCCGTCCGAAGGAGCCATCTTTAACTATGCCTCGACCACCGCGGTCATCGATTATTCGGACGCCGGCGGCGGCGGGCTTGACCGGGCCAGCCTGGTGGTTAAACTGGACGGGGAGGCCATAAGTTCCGGCGCCATCACGCTTTATGTTTCTTCGGCTACGGCGCAACTGGCGGGTCTGACGCAGGGACCGCATACGCTGGACGCTTCCATACTTGACAATGCCGGCAACCCTGCCAATGCTGTCCAGACCGGCTTTACGCTGGACCTTTCCTCGCCCGCTATCGGCATCGTGCAGCCGGCGAACGGCGGCTTCCTGAACTATACCTCCACCACCGTCTTCATAAACTATTCGGACGCCGGCGGGGCCGGGCTTGACCTGGCCAGCCTTGTGCTAAAACTGGATGGGGAAGCCGTAGCCCCGGGTGCTGTCTCGGTCTACGCCTCTTCGGCCGCGGTACAACTTACGGGGCTTTCACAGTCGGTCCATACGCTGGATGTCTCCATTCTGGATAATGTGGGTAACCTGGGCAATGCCTCCCAGGTCGGCTTTACGGTGGACCTTGCGTCGCCGGCCGTTTCGATAGCGCGGCCGTCTGACGGAGCGGTCTTTAATTATACATCCACCACGGCGGTCATCAACTACTCGGATGCCGGGGGCTCCGGGCTTAATACGTCCGCCCTGGTTATAAAGCTGGACTCCGTGGCGCTTTCTACGGCGGCGTTCACGCGCTACGCATCTTCGGCCACTGTGCAGCTCACGGGGCTTACGCAGGCGGCGCACACTCTGGACGCGTCCATCCGGGATAATGCCGGCAACCTGGCCAATGCTGCCCAGACCGCCTTCACGCTGGATCTCGCTACGCCGACCGTAAGTATCGTACAGCCGGCCGGCGGCGGGTTCCTGAACTATAACTCTACCATGGTCGTAGTGAACTATGCTGATGCCGGCGGTTCAGGCCTAAGCACGTCTACTTTGGTGATAAAACTGGACTCGGTGGCGCTTTCCACGGCCGCATTCACGCGCTATACCTCTTCGGCCGCGGTGCAGCTTACCGGGCTATCGCAGGCTGCTCATACGCTGGACGCGGCCATACAGGATAAGGCCGGCAACCTGGTCAATGCAGCCCAGACCACTTTCAGCGTGGACCTGTCTTCGCCGGCCGTCTCGGTCGTACAGCCTGTCAGCGGCGGCTTCCTGAACAGCGCTTCTACTACAGTAGTGGTCAGCTACTCGGACACCGGCGGCGCGGGGCTCAGTACCTCGACCCTGGTGATAAAACTGGACGCGGTGGCGCTTTCCACGGCCTCGTTCACGCGCTATGCCTCCTCGGCTACTGTGCAGCTTTCGGGCCTGTCGCAGTCTGCGCATACGCTGGACGCTTCCATACAGGATAAAGCCGGCAACCTGGCCAATGCAGCGCAGACCGGGTTCACGGTGAACCTCACCATACCCCCGGCGGCGGTGGCGGACCTGGCGGCAGCGGCGGCGTCCACCGGCGCCGTAACGCTGAACTGGACAGCGCCCGGCGACGACGGTACGAGCGGCACGCTGAATAATTCCACTTTCACCATACAATACAGCACCTTCGCCGGCGCCGCCTGGTCCACCGCTGCGGCGCAGATAAATATTTCCACCACCGGCGTGAACCCCGGGGCCGGCCAGCATTATACGCTGACCGGGCTTTCCGTCAACATCGGGTATTATTTCCGGCTGTGGACAAAAGACGGGTCCGCGAGTTACAGCGCGCTGTCCAACGCGGCCGCGGCGGCCACTTTGGCGGCGGCGCCGCTTACCGCCGCGTTCGGCGAGGTGGCGCATTCCAGCGCGGCGCTCACCTGGGACGGCGGGCTGAACCCGGCCTGGACCGTGTACCAGTACGAGGTGTCGGTTTCAACGTATACGGGCGTGGTGGCGTCGAGCGGCACGGGGCCCGGAACCACCGGCTGGGTGACGGGTTTGGCTGAAGGCACCACGTATTACGGCCGTGTAAAAGCTGTCAATCAGGACGGCGTCGCCACGGATTATACATACATCTCCGGTATGGCGCTAACGCGGGTGCCCGCCGCGGACGAACTGGTCCCGGCCGCGTTCAGCGGCGTGACCGCCGGCGGCATAACAGTGAACTGGGGGACGGGGTTCAGCCCCGGTACGCGGTATTATGTCGGGTTGACCACCGTACCTTATCTCGGGACGGTAGTTTCCAGCGCGTCCACTACGGCCGCCTTCTACGCTTTCACCGGGCTGTTCGCGAACACAACGTACTACGGTTATGTCTCCACCGCGCCTGCTACAGGTTTTATTCAGACGGGCGGCGGCTTGACCCTGGCCGTGGCGCCGTCTTCGGCCGCGTTCGCGGGCGTTTTCTATTCCAGCGCCGCGCTGAGCTGGCAGGGCGGTGTGAACCCGGCATGGACTACATACCAATACGAACTGTCGGTGTCATCCGGCTTTGGTGTGCTGGCATCCAGCGGGGCTGGTATCGGTGCTACAGGCTTGCTGACGGGGCTGGCGGAAGGTGCCACATACTATGGCCGTGTGCGGGCCGTGAACAATGAAGGGATCTTCACCGCCTATACGTATGCTTCCGGCTCCGGCGTAACGCTCCTGTACCATGACGTTGCAGCTCCGGCCGCGGTCACGGACCTTGCGGCCGGGGCCGTATCCACGGGAACTATCGCCCTGAACTGGACCGCGCCGGGGGACGATGGGGCGGGCGGCGTTCTGAATAATTCAACTTTCACCATACAATATTCCACCTACACCAGCGTGGTCTGGTCTACTTCGGCCGCCCAGGTAAACATCTCTATCACCGATGTTGCCCCAGGCACCAGCCGGCAATATACGCAGGAAGGCCTGGCGGCCAATACAAGCTATTATTTCCGGCTGTGGACCAAAGATGACGCGGGTAATTACAGCGCGCTGTCCAATGGTGCCGCGGCGGCCACCTTGATCGAGCCTCCGGCCGGCGTTTATTTTGACGAGGTCGGGACGGCGACGATAGTGGCTTCCGCTTACGCTGCTGCGTTCACCGGGCTGGACCGCGGCGTTTCCGGCGTGAACGTAGCGGCCGGCGGGGTTTACGGCGCGTGGACCGCTGGCGGCAATTCCTGGACCACGAAAGCGCCGATGCCCACTGCCCGCCGTCTTGTAGCCGCCGCAACGGTAGGCGGCAGGCTGTATGTCATAGGCGGACATAATTCGGGAGTGACCGTGAATACCAACGAAGAGTACGACCCGGTATCTAATACCTGGACGACAAAAACT
>JAPLKJ010000013.1 GCA_026388125.1 Elusimicrobiota bacterium | reverse complement strand
TGGACGTGACCGACGAGGCCGGCACCGTGCTGGCCACCGCGTCGTTCACCGTTACCGCCGCCGCGCCGAAAGTAGGGAAATAACCGGCAGCGTAGAACTGTCCGCAATACTCAAGGCCTCCGGGGAACCGGGGGCCTTGTTCTTATGGGAGCGGGGAGCCCTCCGCGCGTCCGTCGCATTTGCTAAAATATATGTATTAATACTTTATGAACAACTTCATCATGCTTTCGCCGCAGTATCCGCCGCGCCTGCGCTTTTTCGCCAACAGGCTGAAGGCCCGCGGGTTCAGCGTTCTGGGCATAGGCGACGCCGACTGGGGCTGCCTGGCCCCGGAGCTGAGGGACGACCTGGCCGAGTACTGCAAGGCGGACCTCGCCTGCTACTCGGGCAACGAGGAGCTGGTCGGAGATAAATTCGCCTCCATCCGCTCGGCCGTGCAGCACCTGGCGGAGAAGCACGGGCCCATCACCTACCTTGAATCTTTCAACGAATGGTGGCTGCCGCTGGACGCGGCGCTGCGCCAGGACCTTAATATCCCCGGCATCAGGCCCCGGGAACTTTCGCACCTGGTGCGCAAATCCCTGATGAAAGAGCGGTTCCGGCAGGCCGGGGTGGCGGTGGTGAAAGGCGCGGCGGTGACCGACCTCGCCGGCATGCTGGCGTTCCTGGAGGACTGCGGGCGGGATATCATCGTGAAGCCCGACCGCGGGGTTGGCGCGTCCGATACCCGCCGCATACGCAGCCCGGAAGAGGCGGCGCGGTTCTTCGGCGAGCTTAACCCGGCGTTCCCGTACTATATGGAGAAGTTCATCTCCGGCCCCGGGCGCGAGCTGTATTCCTTCGACGGGTTCACCGGCGCGGACGGCGAGCCGGTGTTCTTTACCTGCCATCATTACAACGACGGCATCCTGGAAGTGGTGGAGGGCAACCCGCTCAGCTACCATAACCTGCTCGCCGGCGAAATACCGGCCGGGCTGAAAAAGGCGGGCCTGGCGGCGGTGAAAGCGTTCGGCCTGAAAAAGAATTTCTTCCATATCGAATTCTTCTATCTTGACGGGGTTTATTACGGCCTGGAGATCAACGCCCGGCCGCCCGGCGTGCTGACCGTGGACATGATAAACCATTCCAAGGGCATAGACTGCTGGGACCTCTACGCGCGGATGTGCGCGGGGGAAAAGCTGGACGTGAAGCTGCCCTGCGACCTGATCTGCGCTTACGCCGCCCGGCTGTCCGGCCGGCCCTACGTGCTGTCGCACGAGGAACTGCTGGCCCGCTACGGCGGGGAAATAGTTTTTCACATGCCCATGGACAGCAAAGTGATGGGCGATTACGCCTACCTGGTGAGCACCGGAACGCAGCGGCGCCGCATAGAGATACTGGACCAGATAGCCGCGCAGCGCGCCTGACCGCCGCGCGCTCAGCCGGATACGGCTCCGCTTGCTACGGGGGGCCGTATTTCATAGTATTATCCCATGATAGAAAACATTCCTCCGCAGTACGTCTGGATAGTTCTCGGCGTGGTCATTATGAGCATGGAGCTGTTCCTGCCCGGCTTCATCCTTTGCTTTTTCGGCCTGGGCGCCGTGCTCACCGGCCTGCTGATGCTCTTCGTCCCTCTGGGGATCAACACGCAGCTGGTCCTGTTCACCATCCTTTCGATAGTGCTGCTGGTGTCTTTCAGGCGCTACGCGCAGGGCTATTTTACCGGGCGCGTCTCCAGGACGAACCCGCCGGGCGCCGGCGGCATGGAAACCCACGCGGGCGAAACCGCCATAGTGACGGAAGATATACTCCCGAATTCCCCGCGCGGCAAGGTGGAGTTCCACGGCACCGCCTGGAACGCCGACGCCGACGTGGAAATAAAAGCCGGCGTCAGAGTTACAATAGTAGCGCGCCACGACCTCACCCTGAAAGTCAAGCCTTAAGTTCAAGGAGATAAAATGGAACCCACGACATTCGCTATTTTAGCGGTAATTGTTTTCATAGTCATCTCGCTGGCCAACATGGCCTGGGTGGTGCCGCAGAAAACGGTATACATCGTTGAGCGGCTGGGCAAGTACTACGCTACGCTGGAAGCCGGCTTCCACATACTTATCCCGTTCGTGGATAAAGTGGCCTACAGGCATAACATGAAGGAAATGGTCATCGACGTGCCGCCGCAGGTCTGCATCACCAAGGACAATATTTCCGTGGAAGTGGACGGTATCCTCTACATACAGATAGTGGACCCCGCGAAAGCCTCCTATGGCGTGACCCGCTACGAGTTCGCCACCACGCAGCTGGCGCAGACCACCATGAGGAGCGAGATAGGCAAGCTGGAGCTGGACCGTACTTTTGAAGAGCGGGAGAAGATCAACATGGAGATAGTGGCCGCCGTTGACAAAGCCTCCCTGCCCTGGGGCATAAAGGTGACGCGCCACGAGATCAAGAACATCACGCCGCCCGACAGCATTAAAGGCGCCATGGAAAAGCAGATGCGCGCCGAGCGGGAAAAGCGCGCCCTGATAGCCGAATCCGAAGGCGACAAGCAGGCCAAGATCAACCGCGCCGAGGGCGAGAAGCAGCAGGCCATCGCGCTGTCGGAAGGCGAGAAGATGAAGCGCATCAACGAAGCCGAAGGCCGCGGCCAGGAGATCGAGCGCATCGCCCTGGGTACCGCCAAGGGTATCCGCGAGATAGCCAACGCCATCAGCGAAAAGGGCGGCTCCGACGCCGTGAACCTGCGCATCGCCGAGCAGTATCTGCAGGAATTCGGCAAGCTGGCGCAGAAGAACAACACTATGATAATCCCGTCGAACCTGAGCGACGTGGCCGGCATGGTGGGGGCCGTGGGCAAAGTGCTCACCGCCACCCGCGCGCAGGCCGCCGCCCAGCCCGCCGCGCAGGCTGCGGCGCAGCCCGCTGCTTTCGTGCCGCCGCCCTTGAAGCTGAACGACTAGGTTCCGCGCCGCCTGAAAGAGCCGGGAGACAGCTCCCGGTTCTTTTATTTAACGGTTAATATATGTTGCTAACGGGCGGTCAGAGATGTAAAATCCATATATCGGGACCAACTGACGGAACGCTCTCGGGCGGGAGAAGGAACACATGAAAAAGCTTTACGAACTGGGCGCGCGGACGGGACTTAAGCACGGCGAGGTCAACAGGATAGCCAGGTTCGGCGCGCTGAGCCTGCTGGCGGTGGGCCTGGCCGCGCTGGCGGGCTGCTTCAGGACGCAGAAAGCGCCGGCCCCGGCGCAGGAAGCGAAGCCGCAGACGCTGCAGGACCTGATCTCCTCCATCGATGACAGCACTCCTACCGCCAAGCCGCAGGCCCCCAAGGACAACTGCGGCCCCTACCCCGGCTATCCCTGCGGCACGCGCTATTACACGGTGAGCGCCGCCGATTTCAGGATGCTGGCATGACGCGCGCAGTAAAGCTCCTTCCCGTTCTTCTTCTGCTCTCCGGCGCGGCCTACGCGGCAGAGTGCCCGGCGAAAGCCCAGCCCGGCGCCATAGCGGCAGAGAACGCCGACGACTGCCCCTGGGCCGGGGCCGCCCGCCTGCTTGGCGGGGCGGCCGGCCAAAAAGAAAGCCTTGAGGCCGTTTTCGCGGCGCAGGCGCCGGGCATACTTAAACAGCTCGACGCCGACCGCTCCTCTCCCGTTCTGCAGCTTTGGGGGGAGAGCATAAATTACGACGAGCTGGCCAACGGCGTCATCGTAAATCCCACGATCCT
>JAPLKJ010000276.1 GCA_026388125.1 Elusimicrobiota bacterium | reverse complement strand
GCGCGACCACCGCAAGCTGGTCTGCGTGGACGGGGAAAAAGCTTTCGTGGGCGGCTTCAATATAACCGCCAACGACGCGCCGGAAAACCTCGGTGGGCGCGGCTGGAAAGATATGATGGCCGTGGTGAAAGGGCCGGCGGTGGCGGCCGTGGAAAAACATTTCTGGGAAACCTGGGCGGAGTCGGCCCATGCGGGCCCGCGCCGGGAGCCGCCGCCGCCCGCCGCCGGGCCGGCCTGCGCCGGAGATAAATATGTTTCCGTGCTGTCGGCCTCCGGCATCCGCAAATCGCATTCCATCCGCTGCTCCTACGCCCACGCCATAGAGCGGGCCCGGGAGCGGATCTATATCACGAACGCTTATTTCCTGCCCGACCGCAGCGTCTACCGCAAGCTGATCGCGGCGGCGCGCCGCGGCGTGGACGTGCGCATAATAGGCCCGGGCGAGACGGACCACCCGTACGTGCGCTGGGCGTCCTGGTCGCGCTACGGGCACATGATAAAGAACGGCATCAGGCTCTATGAATGGCGCGGCCCCATGCTGCACACCAAGGCGGCGGTCATAGACGGGGTCTGGTCCTCCGTGGGCAGCCATAACCTGGACCACCGCAGCCTGCACTATAACCTGGAAATGAACCTGAGCGTGCACGACCGGGAATTCTGCAGCGCCGTGGCGCGCGCTTTCAAGGAAGACCTGAAAAATTCCGCGCAGATAACGCTGGCGGAGGTAAAAGACCGCCCGCTCGTGTCGAAAGCGGCGTCCAAGCTGCTGTATCTTTTCCGTTCCTGGCTGTAAGACAGGCGCTGCTGTTCCCTGCGGGCATTTAAATGAACTTAAAAAGGCTGAAAATAATATTTCTGCTCCTCTCTCTGGGCGCGGCCGGCGCCAGCGCGGACCTCGGTCCGCGGCCGGAGATAAACCCGCAGGACGTGCAGCAGGGCGACTTTGAATCCATGCGCGACCGCCTGGCCACCAGCCTGATGTTCCGCGGCGAGCTGGCCGATAAGATAATAGAGGCCGGCATGACCGGCGACCTGGTGGTGCTGGAAGGCGACAGCACGTATTCCGCCGCGCGGCTGGCGCTGCTGGACTGGATAAGGAGAAATCCCGATAAGGCGGCGCGGCTGGCGCTGAACCTCCGCAACGGCGTGAAGGTGGACCGCACCCCGGTACAGTACAATATCTCTACCTGGGAAATTAATGCCGGCTTCCTGGAGAAAGTAAAAGCGCTCGGCGCCGCGGCGAAGGACAGCCGCGTCTCGCCGGAAATGCTGGAGCTGGCGGCCAAGCGCGTGTATGAAGGCTCGCCCGACGGCGACGGGAGCACGGCCGTGCTGGGCGGCGGGCGGGCCAGCGGCGGCACCGATTTCTTTTCGGGGACTTACGCGGATTATAAATTGAACCGGGCCGGCCTCGAGCGCGAGCTCGCCGGTGCCGGGGGGCTGCTCGACTCCATGCGCGGCCCGGGCGGCAAGGGGCCGGAGGGCGCCGAGAGGGCTTATTCCGGCGCCCTGGCCCGCTACGGAGATTTCGTGGTGGCCGCTTCCGCCCTGAAGGGGCGCAGCGTGATAACCGGGGCAGAGTCGGAGGCGCTCGAAAAACGCAGGGCAGGCCTGCGCTGCTCGCTGGCCGCCCTTGCCATGCGCCGGCGGGTGGCCGACCTGCGCTCAATTTACCTGGAGCTGGCCCGCGACCGGGCGCGGCCCGGCTGCCGCGCCCTGATGTCGGCCGCAGGCGAAGCCGCCGCCGGCTGCGAGGCCGCCGCCGCCCGCCTTGAGAAGGGGGACCTGTCGTTCAGGGAGATAAGCGCGCTGGTGCGGAGTTCCGAGGCTGACTACTCCGCGTTCTATATAAAATACTCCGTTTACAGCGGGCTGCTGGGGCTTAAGAAAAGGTCCGAAGGACTGGGGTTCTCCTGCGTTTACGATTACCTGCTCTGGCGGTGGCTGGCGCATTATATGCCGGACGCGCCTTATGTGAAAGCCAGGGCCGCCGCGGCGGCCGCCGCGGCCGGGCTCGACGACGCCATGGAAAAGACCGGCGAGGGAGATGTGGAAGCCGCGCTGGCGGGCGCCGGCGGGCGCGCGGGCGCGATAGGCGCGGCGCTGGCCCTGGCGCGCGAGGCTTCCGCCGCCAACCGCGCGGCGCAGTTCTTCCTGTGGGGCATAATTTTCAGGCCGGTGGAAATAGAGGTTTACGCGCGCGGCGGGCGGCCCTATTATCAGCCGGCGTTCACGTTTTACAGCGTTACCGGGCCGCGCGGCGGCCGGGCCCGCGAATAAGTTCAGGAGGATGACATGGAAGAGACGTACATCAATAAGATAGCGGCCGAGCTGGGCCTGCCCAGGACAGGCGTGGGCGCGGCCATAGGCCTGTTCAAGGAAGACGCCACCATCCCTTTTATCTCGCGCTACCGCAAGGAGGCCACCGGCAACCTCGACGAAGTGGCCCTGGGCAGGATACAGGAGCGGCTGGAGCAGCTCAGGGAGCTGGACGCCCGGCGCGCCGCCATAATTAAATCGCTGACCGAGCGCAGCCTGCTCACAGACGAGCTAAAGGCCAGGGTGGAGGGCGCCGGGACGCTGGCGAAGCTGGAGGACATCTATCTGCCTTTCCGCCCCAAGCGCCGCACCCGCACCACCATAGCCAAAGAAAAAGGCCTCGAGCCGCTGGCCGACCAGGTCTACGCGCAGGGCCCGGAAGATCCAGCCGTGCTCGCCGCCGCTTTCATAAATGAAGAAAAAGAAGTGAGGACCGCCGCGGAGGCGCTGGCCGGCGCGCGCGACATCATAGCCGAGCGCGTCAGCGAGGACGAGAGCGCCCGCGCCCGCCTGCGGCAGCTTTTTTCCACGAAGGGCATGTTCCATTCCCGCGTGATGGAAGGCAAGCAGGAGGCCGGCGCGAAGTTCAAGGATTACTTCGACTGGAAAGAGCCCGCCGCCAAAGCCCCCTCGCACCGGGTGCTGGCCATGCGCCGCGGCGAGGCCGAGGGCTTCCTGATCATGCGCATAGAGGTGGAGGCCGACGAGGCCATAGCGCTGCTGGAGCCGCTTTTCGTGAAGAACGGGACAGCCTGCGGGAAACAGGTGAAAGAGGCCGTGACGGATTCCTACAACCGGCTGCTGGCGCTGTCGATGGAAGGCGAGGCGCGGCTGGAGACGAAAAAGCGCGCCGACGCCGAGGCCATAGGCGTGTTCGCCCGCAACCTGCGCGAGATACTGATGGCCTCGCCGCTGGGGCATAAGAACATACTGGCGCTGGATCCGGGCTTCCGCACCGGCTGCAAGCTGGCCTGCCTGGACTCCAACGGCAAGCTGCTGCGCGACGACGTGATCTACCCGCACAACGGCGAGGGCGCCGCCGCCACCTCCGCGGCCAAGGTGAAGAAACTGGCGGCCGAATACAAGACCGAGGTTGTCGCCATCGGCAACGGCACCGCCGGCCGCGAGACCGAGGAGTTCGCCCGGGCGCTGAAGCTGGAAGGTGTGATCATAGTGATGGTCAACGAAAGCGGCGCTTCCGTCTATTCCGCTTCCCCGGCGGCGCGCGAGGAGTTCCCCGACAAGGACGTGACCGTGCGCGGCTCCGTCTCCATCGGCCGCCGGCTGATGGACCCGCTGGCGGAGCTGGTTAAGATCGACCCCAAGTCCATCGGCGTGGGGCAGTACCAGCACGACGTGGAGCAGGGCGACCTGAAGAAAAGTCTGGACGCCACCGTGATGAGCTGCGTCAACAGCGTGGGCGTGGAACTGAACACCGCGAGCTCCGCGCTGCTGTCCTACGTGTCCGGCCTGGGCCCGACGCTGGCAAAAAATATCGTCGAGTACCGCAACGCCAACGGGGCTTTTCCGTCGCGCGCCGCGCTGAAGAAAGTGCCGCGCCTCGGGCCCAAGGCCTTCGAGCAGTCGGTCGGTTTCCTGCGGCTTCACGCCGGCAAGAACCCGCTGGACGCCAGCGCCGTGCACCCCGAGCGCTACGAGATAGTGGAAAAGATGGCCTCCGACCTGGGAACCTCGGTGAGCGACCTGATGAGCGACGGCGACCTGCGCGCGAAGATAGATATTTCCAAATACGTGGCCGACGGGGTGGGCGAGCCCACGCTGAAAGACATAATCGCGGAACTGGCCAAGCCCGGCCGCGACCCCCGCAAGCAGTTCGAGGCTTTCGTTTTCGGTTCGGCGCAGAAGATCGGCGACCTGAAGCCGGGGGATAAACTGCCGGGCATAGTCACCAACGTGGCCGCTTTCGGCGCTTTCGTGGACATCGGCGTGCACCAGGACGGGCTGGTGCATATCAGCGAGCTGGCCGACACTTACGTGCGCGACGCCGCCGCCATCGTTAAGGTGGGGCAGCGCGTGAACGTTACCGTGACCGATGTGGACCTGCCGCGCAACCGCATAGCGCTTTCGATGAAATCCAACCCGGTAGTGGGCCCGCGCGACATCCGCGGCCCAAGGCCGGAGCCGGCCGGCCCCCAGCCGCGCCGCCAGGACAGCCGCCCGCGGCCCCGCGAGGAAGCGAAGCCCGCCGGCTCCATGGCCGAGGCGCTGAAAGCCTTCATGGACAAGCGCCGCTGCTAAAAATATGGTGACATAATACTTAATTCCTTTTCGCCACAAGAACTACGCGGCTGCGTGAAAACATCAGGATGAAATGGGTATTATGTCACCGAATTGCGGACGGGAGAAAAGATATGGCTCTTAAATTCAAGTGTTCTAACTGCGGCGCGGACATGCTGGTTAAATACCTTCACCCCGGGGAGACCGCCAAATGCAGGAAGTGCGGGGCCGATAGCGCCGTGCCCGGCGATGCCCGCGAAATTCCCAACGAGCAGGCCGATATTGAAATTAAGACGTCCCTGTCCCGGGAAGAAAAAAAAGAGGCCGCTCCGGATAATTGCCCGACCTGCAAGTATTTCAAGGATTCCGGAGATGACGAGGGGGAATGTCATCGCTATCCGCCGAAACCCGATGTGTTTTCCCGCTACCCCGCGGTGACCGCCCTTGACTGGTGCGGCGAGCACGGAAAAAAAGCATGAACGGAACGGTGGCGCCGGAGTATCGGAAAAGGGGGCAGCTTTTTAAAGCAGCCTTAACCCAGGAAGAACAGGCGCGCGCAAAGACGTAAAAAGGGCCGCCGCCCGGCGGCCATTCGTCACGGAGGGCGGCGTTCAATGTCCGTCAATACTTGAACTGGCCTTTTTCGTAGATGGTGACCTTCTTCCCGCTCTTCAGCGCGGCGGTCACTTTTTTGTCCTCGGTGTTTATCAGGTCCCAGTGCACCGCGGAGTCGTTGTAACCCAGTTCCTTCCGGAGGTCACGGCCGAGTTTCGAAACGTCGCCGGCGTAGGTGTCCGCGTAGGAGCTGCCTACGGCCACGTGGCAGTTGCCGAACCTGCCGCCGTGGTTCTCGTCGAAGAGAGTATCGGCCATGAACCGGTCTATCCGGGAGAAACGGCGGTCGGTCAGCGAGTATTCGCCGAGCTGCGCGGCGCCCCGGTCGGTGGCCATTATCTTCTTCACGTACTCCCCGCCTTTGGCCGCGGAGATCTTCACGGCCCGGCCGTCCCTGAACTCAAGTTTTATCTTCTCCACATAGTTGCCGCCGCGGAAAGCCGGCAGGTTGGCGTAATAAACGCCGCGCGTGCCGCGCCAGTCGGGCGAGGTGAAGATCTCGAAGCTGGGGATATTGTGCCCGCTTACGCCCAGGAACCTGCGCCGCTCCCCCACCTTTATCTCGAAGTCCATGGACGCTGATTCGGTGCGTATGACGTCCATGCCCAGGCCGTTGAGCCAGTTCTTGATGGCCATGGTTTCCTTGAAGATCCGGCCCCATTTCTTCGCCGGGTCAGGCTCGTTGAGGTAGCAGGCCTTGGCTACCTGGGCGGCGTACTCTTTTACTGAAAGCCTGGCCTGCTTCGCGAGCTCTTCCGTGGGAAAAGTGCAGAGGGTCCAGCCGAACCGGCCCTGAGCCTCGTTCTTGTCCATGATCTCCAGCAGCGGCTTGCGGGCTATGGCCACCTGGGACTGCCTTTTCGTGTCTATGCCCTTCAGGTTGGTCAGGGAGGACGGCGCGTGGATGTAGACGTTGCCGTTGAGCTTGCCGTAGAATTCCTTGTCGCCGGCGGCCAGGAACGCGCGCTGCCTGTCGTCCGAGAACTCGTAGAAGCTGCGCTCCAGGCCGGGCGTGTTCAGGAAGCGGAAGACCACGTTGAACTTGCGCTGCACCAGCTTGCGCTGCACGATCTCGCCGAGCTCCCGGCCCTCAAGGTCGCAGCGCACCAGCACCGTATCGTATTTTTTCAGGTTTTTATTGGCGGTGGTGAGCCCCCAGATGAGCGCGTCGGCATACTTCTCCAGCTGTAGCTTGGAAAAAACTTTCATGAAAGCCTCCCGGAAAGATCTGTCCGTGCAGATGAAATTATATTTTATTGCGGCCCGCTCTCAAAGAAAGCGTCCCAAAAAACAGCGGGCGCGGAGAATATCCGCGCCCGCCGTTGATCCTGAGCGCCGTTTACCACCTGCGGGTAACGTAGCTGACGGAGTAGGTGTAGCCGCTGCTGTAGAACACCGGGGTTTCCAGTACCACGATATTCCCCTGGGCGCGCATGGCCGCCACGGTCTGGTCCGCGCCCTGCCTGGCGCCGGCGGAGGTGGGGTAGGCGCCGCCGTTATACTGTTCCACGTTAAGCGGCTGGCGGGCGTTGTAGGTTATCGTGAAGCGGTAGCCCGAATTGTACGCTACGCGCGATTCCAGCACGGTGAGCCTGAGTTCGCCCAGCGCGGCCACGGCCGCGGCTTTGGCGGCCTCGGCTTCGGTGGAAGTGGCGTAGGCGCCGATGCTGCTCAGCGTCTGCAGCTGGTCGGTCTGGTGATGCCCCTGCTGCGCTACGGTCACGTAGGCGATTATGTAGGTATAGCCGCTGTTATAGAACACCGGGGTTTCCACTATGGCCTTGCCTTTGGCCCGCAGGGCTTCGGCGGTCTGGTTGGCCGCGTTCCTGGCGTCCGTGGAGGTGGGGTAAGTGCCGCCGCGGTACTGCTCTTCGGGCATAGGCTCGCGCAGGGCGTAGGTTATCACGAACCGGTAGCCGGAATTATATTCCACGCGGGCTTCCAGCACGGTCACCTCGAAGCTTTTCAGCAGGTTAACGGCCGCGGTCTTGGCGGCGTCGGCTTCCGTGGAGGTGGGATAGGCTGTGATGCTGGGCAGTTTCTGCAGCTGATCGTCGGGGTCCTGGCCCTGATAAAGGTTCACATAACCGACTATATAAGTATACCCGCTGTTATAGAACACCGGGGTTTCCACCACTACCTTGGAGCCTTTGGCCTTCAGGGCCGCCGCGGTCATATCGGCGGCTTTCCTGGCGTCCGTTGAGGAGGGGTACGTGCCGCCGCGGTACTGGTTGACGGTAAGCTGCTCGCGCGAAGAGTAGGTTATCACGAAGCGGTAACCGGAATTGTATTCCACGCGGGCCTCGGCTACCATAACGCGCAGTTCGCCCAGGGCGCGCACAGTTTCGTTCTTGGCGGCCTCGGCTTCGGAAGAGGAGGCGTAGGAGCCGATGCTGTTGAGCTTCTGGAACTGGCCCTGGGGAAAACCGGGCTGGGGGTGCCACGGGCCGGGCTGCGGCACGGGGGGAGGGGGATTGTGGCTGCCGCCGGGGTAGCCGCCGTTGTGTCCGCCGGGGAAACCGCCGGGCTGCTGGCCGGGAAAGCCGGGGCCGCCATGCTGCCCGCCGTTGGCCGCATTGATCAGCGCGCCGAACGCGTTGAAGATCTGTGCGGGCGTTATATCGCCGGCTTGCTGCTGGACGCCGGGCTTTGGGTGTTGCTCGCCGGGACCCGGCTGGGCAGCGCCGGGAAAACTGAAACCGAAGGTAAGAACCAGTGTGAACAGGGCCGCTAACTTATTCATGTGCTATCCTCCCCTGACCGAACGCCGTTGCCGGCTTAATAATAGGATAGCGCAAGCGGAGCCGGCGCGCATCGGCTTTAGGGCCCGGGTTACGTCAGTTTTTTGGCCCACGGGATAATGGGCCTTTTCTTTGTTTCAGATCAAGCGGCTTTTGATAAGTTCGAAGAGCTCGAAATCGCTCGGGTACGTCAGGCTGGCGGCGGTTTCCGCCCCGTTGCACCATTTCATCCCGAAAATTTCTTCCGGAGTGCTGGGCTCGCGGTCGCCGCCGGAGCGCTCCATCAGGTACCAGCTCACTTCTTTGTCCACATGGCCGCCCGCGCGGGTAAAACCGTAATGCGCGGTCATCAGCGTGCCGGTTATGCGGCAGGCGCAGCCCGTTTCTTCCAGCACCTCGCGCAGGGCCGCGGCCTCGGCGGTCTCGCCCGGCTCGAGATGGCCTTTGGGAAAGGTCCAGACCAGCCTGCCGGCGAGCGTGCGCATCCGGATGAGCAGGGTCCTGCCGTTCTCGATAACGACCCCGCCGGCGGAAAATTCTTTTTTTGTTCCAGGCGTCACGTTAGACCCTCTTTCTAGATCGGCTGCAGCCGCGCGTACTTCAGCATGAAGGTCTGCCGTACGCCGCTGTCGAAAACCACGGTGGCTTTGGCG
Organism: Elusimicrobiota bacterium; assembly: GCA_026388125.1. Classification (GTDB taxonomy): domain Bacteria; phylum Elusimicrobiota; class Elusimicrobia; order Elusimicrobiales; family UBA9959; genus UBA9959. Next base: position 4,430 of record JAPLKJ010000276.1, on the reverse strand, counting down.
AATTCGCCCGAGCCTATCAGGTCCACCACCCGGCCGGGGCCGTGCACTTCGTGGCTTACGCGCCGGCCCTTGCCCACGCGCGGGATGGAGGGCGGCGGCTGGTAGGAGGCCAGCACCTGCACGTCCTCCTCGCCGGGGCGCTGCGCCGTTTCCGGCGCCACTTTACTTTCAAAAATAAAACGCGAGGCCAGGTTCGGATAGGTGGTGCCGTAGACCCTGCGCGTGCCGGCCCAGGTCAGGAACAGCCGTTTTTCCGCGCGCGTCATGCCTACGTAGGCCAGCCGGCGCTCCTCCTCCATGTCCTCTTCAGAGGAATTGCCCGCGTTTATGGGGAAAAGGTTCTCTTCGAGGCCGGTCAGGAACACCGCCGGGAACTCTAGGCCCTTGGCCAGGTGCACCGTCATCAGCGTGATGGCGTGCGTTTCGGTGTTCATGGCGTCCACCTGTGACGCCAGCATAACTTCTTCCAGGTATTTGGGCAGGTTCGGGGCGGTCCCCTCTTTAACGCAGCGCTCCTCGAATTCTTTTACGGCGTTGACCAGTTCCTGCAGATTGCCCAGCCGCGCCAGCGATTCCTGCGGCTCTTTCTCCGCCAGGTCTTCGGTCATCTTCCAGTAGCCCGAGTTGGTCAGGAGCTTCTCCAGCATCAGCGTGGGCGTGGCGGAGAAGAGGTCGGATTTTACGCCTTCGAAAAGGTCCAGGAATTCTTTTATGCCGCGCCGCGCGGTGTTGGTGAGGTCGGGCACCTGTTCGGCGCTGAGCAGCGCGTCGTAAAGCGGCATTTCTTTCTGGCGCGAATACGCCATTACATGGTCCATGGCGGTCTTGCCTATGCCGCGGGCCGGGGTGTTGATCACGCGCAGCAGGCTGATGGTGTCGGAAGGGTTGACCAATATCTTCAGGTAGGCCAGTACGTCCTTGATCTCTTTGCGCTCGTAGAACCGCACCGAGCCGATCAGCCGGTAGGGTATCCTGTCCCGGCGGGCCGCCTCTTCGAAGGAGCGGCTCTGCGCGTTGGTGCGGTAGAAGACGGCGATGTCGTTGTAGGTGTAGCCGCCGCGGCCCGTGAGTTGCTTCACCTCGTGGATGATGCCGCGCGCCTCCTCGGTCTCGTTGGCGAATTCGAGCACCTGCGGAGCATCCCCGTGGTCGGCCTTGGTCCAGAGGTTCTTGGGGCGGCGGTTGCGGTTGTGCTTGATGACCTCGTTGGCGGCGTGCAGGATGCGCGCCGTGGAACGGTAGTTCTCCTCCAGCACCACGGTGAACGCGTCGTTGAAATCTTTTTCGAACTCCATGATGTTGCGGATGTCCGCGCCGCGCCACCCGTACACGCTCTGGTCGGGGTCTCCTACCACGCAGAGGTTGCGGTGCTTGGCGCTGAGGGTTTTTATCAGCACGTACTGGGAATGGTTGGTGTCCTGGTACTCGTCCACCAGGATGTACTGGAAAAGCTCCTGGAAATATTCGCGTATCTCGTCTTTTTCCTTGAGCAGCTCGACGGGTTTCACGATCAGGTCGCCGAAATCCAGCGCGCCGGCCTCGGTCAGTTTTTTCTGGTAGCGGTGGTAGATCTGCGCCGCCTTTATCCGGGACGGATCGTTGGAGGCCTCGGCGTTGATCAGGTAGGACTCGGCGTCGAGCAGGTCGTCCTTGGCGCGGGAGATGATGCTTAAATACAGCGGCGCCTTGTTCTTCTCGCTCTCCAGGCCCAGTTCCTCCATGGCCAGCCCGATGAGCTTTTTCTGGTCGTCCGCGTCGTAAATTACGAAATCCGGTTTTATCCCCAGCAGGCGGCCGTGCTGGCGCAGCATGCGGGCGCCCAGCGCGTGAAAAGTGTGTATCCACATGCCGCCGGAATAGGGCACGAGCTTCCCCACGCGGTGCTGCATTTCCTGCGCGGCCTTGTTGGTGAAAGTTATGGCGAGAATGCGCGCGGGGGAAATGCCCGAGGCTATAAGCAGGGCGATCTTGGAAGTGAGCGTCTTGGTTTTGCCGGTGCCGGCGCCCGCCAGTATCAGCAGCGGCCCGGCGAAATACTGCACCGCTTCGGCCTGCTTGGGGTTCAGGCCGAGCTTCGGCAGAAGTTCCGGGTTTAAATTAAGTTCCAGGCTCACAGGTTAATTTTATAATTTTAAAAGGAGCTTGTGGCCCGCTTCCTTTTTGAAGCGCCGGCCGCGGAGGACCGCCGCGCGGGATAAACGATATGCTAAAATTTTCTGAACATTAAATAAAGGCGGGAATATAAAGTTAAGTTCATGGGCATAGATCCTGATCCCCTGCCGTCCGCGCCGGGCCTGCGCCGGGTGCTGGTGGTGGAGGAAGATCCTACCAGCCGGAAAGTGGCGCTGGGCATACTGCGCAAGCTTGGCTGCCTGGCCGACGCCGTTGCCAGCGGCCCCGAGGCCGCAAAGCGGCTTGAAAGGACGCCTTACGCCCTGGTACTGCTGGCCGTGAGGCTGCCGGAGCCGGACGGCCTGAAAGCCGTAGCGGCCATCCGCGCCGGAGAGGCGGCGGGCGGGGCGCGCCTGCCGATAATAGCCGTGGCCTCCCGCGCCCGTGGCGGGGACCGGGAACGCTGCCTGGCGGCCGGCCTGGACGACTATATTTTAAAGCCGCTGGACCCGCGGGTCATGGCCGGCAAACTGGCCGCCTGGCTGGCGCCGGGGCCGGCGGCGGGCCGGCCCGCCGTCCCCGCCTTCGATCTGTCTTCGCTGCGCGACAGGATGATGGGCGACGCGGAAATGGCGGACAAGGTGCTGGAGGTGTTCGCCGGAGATCTGCCGCTGCAGCTGGCCGAGCTGAAGAGGAATCTTAAAAAGGGCGACGCCGGCGCTGTCTCTAAAGGCGGACACAAGCTGAAAGGCACTGCCGCCAACATAGGCGCCGAAGCTTTGCGCAGGCTCGGCGTTGAAATAGAAATAAAAAGCGCCGCCGGCGATCTCGCGGCCGCGGCGGCCCTGCTGCCGCGCCTGGCCGCGGCGGCGGCGCAGGTGCTGGAACAAATACGCGCAAGAACGGCCGACGCCGGCGATCTTCACGGGGGGGACGGGGGACATGACTAAAGAAAAGAAAAGGATACTGGTAACCGACGACGACGCCGTTTCCCGGCGCATGCTCAACGGCGTGCTGTCCAAGCGCGGCTATGAGACCGTAGAGTATGACCGCGTGGACTCGGCGCTGGCGGCCATGCGGCTGCCCGGTGCCCCCGGCATAGTAATCCTGGACCGGAACCTGCCGGACGGCGACGGGCTGGAGGCCTGCAGGAAATACCGGGCGCTGGCGGGCGCGGAAATGAAATATATCATCCTGCTCACCGTAAAAGGCTCCAAACAGGACATCGTGGACGGGCTGGCCGCGGGCGCCAACGACTATATCACGAAACCGTTCGACGGCGCCGAATTGCTGGCGCGCGTGGAGGTGGGGGTGCGGTTCATAGAACTGCATAAGGCGCTGGAGGCGAAGATCACCGAGCTCAGCGCGGCGCTCGGGCACGTTAAAAAACTGCAGGGCCTGCTGCCTATCTGCATGCACTGCCACAAGATCCGGACGGATAAAAAGATCTGGGAGCGGATAGAAAGCTATATTTCCGCCCACGCCGAAGTTAAGTTCAGCCACGGCGTCTGCCCGGAGTGCGAAAAAAAATATTATCCGGAGTGAGGGCGCGCGGCGGCCGGCGAGCGAAGGCGCAACGATGAAATTCAATGAAATGCCCGGGCAGGGGAGCGGTCCTTCCCGCCGTGTCCGCCGCGGTTCCGCGGCGGCGCTGCCGCATTCGTCCCCGGCTTTCGCGGCCGCGGAATTGGCCGACCCGCGCCGAAAGGTGCTGCTGGCGGACGATTCTCCGGACAGCCTCGTGCTGATGGAGCTCTGTCTGCGCAAGCGGCATGACCTGCGGCTTATTTCCGCGCGCAACGGCAAAGAAGCGCTGGAAAAGTTCAACCGCTTCGCGTTCGCGCTGGTGCTGACCGACATGGAAATGCCGGAGATGGACGGCTACACGGCGGTCGCGCTGATGCGCACAGCGCCGGGCGGCGCGGAGGTGCCCATAGTGGCGCTGACCGCCCACGAAGGCGCCGCCGCCGTGCAAAAATGCCTGGACGCAGGCTGCGACGAGTGTCTGTCCAAGCCGGTCTCCATGGCCGGGCTGCTGGCCGTAGTGGAAAAATATGTTCGTCAGGAAACAGATACGGCCGGCCGGACGGAATAGATGGCGGAACGGAGCGGCGGGAAGATCTGGGCGGGAGCGAAAGTAAGGAAAGGGAGCGGCCGCGAAGAAGCGCGGAAAGCGGGACAAAGGGAGCGGTATGGCGGATAAAAAAACACAGGCGGGCGGCTTCATCCTTATAGTGGAGGACGACCGCGGCGCCAGCGGCCTGGAGGCCAGGCGGCTCGAGCCGCTCGGGTTCGAGATACGCTGCGCTTACAGCGGC
>JAPLKJ010000175.1 GCA_026388125.1 Elusimicrobiota bacterium | reverse complement strand
AAACATCTGAACGATTTCAGCCATCTGATAACCTACGATGGCGAGGTATTGAGCTCCGATATTTTCAGGCAATCCAACAAATGCGCTTCCTGGCGCAAGAAACAGTAATCTCCCCGGCGTTCCTATTCGCGTTTTAAATTCACAAATTCCTTAGATCATCCCGACAGCCCTGTGTCGGGTTGGTCTGCTAAGCTATTTGTACAGCAAGGGGGGGATTATGACGAGAAAGAAGCAGCAACTTAAAATTGCGGGATCTGCGTCCGGAGATGATTTCTCCGGGCTGATACAGAGCCTGACGCACGTTCACGAGCATTTAAAGTTTCAGAGGCGGCCAAGGCCGTTAATGTAAACCTGACGCTGCGCAACTGGATCTTCGGCTGGCGCATCAAGGAGTACGAATTAAAAGGTAGAGACCGCGCTAAATACGGGGAAAGATTGTTTGCTGTCATATCTGAAACACTTACCAGGCGGAGAGTGTCCAACTGTTCCCAGTGGCAACTTTATCGCTATTGCAACTTTTACCGGGCCTTTCCGGAGATTTTGAGTACACTGTACTCAAAATTGGAACCGGACGTGATTTTCGGGACACTGTCCCGAAAATTTGATCTTCTCTCCGCCAAGCTGGAAGGGGCAAAAGTGGGTACACTGTACCCACAATCTGGTTTCCCTCCAGAGAAACTCCTAAGCGACCTCTCCTACAGTCACCTTGAAGAGCTATCTGAAGTGGAAGCCGGGCCCCACCGCAACTTCTACATCACCGAATGTATACGCGGCAGTTGGGGTGTTAGGGAGTTGCAGCGGCAGATCGCGAGTCATTACTACGAACGCACGCTTCTTTCGAAAGACAAGGATAAGCTTTCGCGCCTTACGCAGGCCAAGGCAGAGACACTTACCGCCGAGGAGATAATCCGGAACCCGTATGTATCTGAATTCGCCGGGTATAAGCCCAGGGACGCGATGATGGAATCGGACATGGAAGACGCGCTTCTGACCAAGCTTCAGGATTTCCTGCTGGAGCTTGGACGCGGCTTCTGCTTTGAGGCCCGTCAGAAACGCATCCTTATCGGCGGAGAGCATTTCTTTGTGGACCTGGTGTTCTACCACAGAATCCTCAAGTGTCATGTGCTGATTGAACTGAAGACGGATAGTTTTAAACACGAGCATCTGGGGCAGTTGAACACTTACGTAATTGGTACAAGAAAAACGAGGCTGCTAAAGACGACAACCCGCCCATCGGCATACTGCTCTGCACAAAAAAGAATCACGCGCTTGTAGAATATGCGCGGGCCGGGATAGACAACCAGCTGTTCATCTCAAAATACCAGCTTGAACTGCCCGGAAAGGACGAGATTACGGCGTTTCTTAATGAGGCGGCCCAGAAGCTATGATAGGGAGCCTGGAGTCAAAGGGGTAGAATTCAACCCCTTAGCGGATTTTAATTATGGCGAATCCGCCATATTTAGATCGGTTAGGCGGGAGCATGAAAACATTAACTTATCCGCTTACTTAGCGGCAGGATGGAAAACTATGGTGAAGCCGGCGCCGTCTGGCAGTTCAAGGGCTACTTGGAACGGGATCTTTCCGTGCTTGGCGGCAACTCTGGCACGTATTGCCGATACATCTTCCCAATTAAAATCGCTTAATCTTTCAATAACCACGTTTTTTTTATTAAGGCTTGCGGTAACAACCGCGAAAATTCCATTCCTAGCAGTGGTGGAGGGCATGGGCACCGGCATCCGCCGCATGAAAGACCTTAATGCGCGGCGCCGGCTTGGAGGCGCCGGAATTCACTATCCACTACAGTAAAAATACAAAACTGCAGCCAATGGTTGCAGAAATAGGCTGGAGCCAGAATATCATAATTCTTGATAGGTGCTCTGACGATACAGAACGGGAGTTTTACTTGCGTGCCACGCGTAAGTATGGGTGGACAAAAGCCGTGCTTGCACTTAATATTGAGTCCGGGATCTATCAGAAATATCTGGCGAACCAGACCAACTTCGACACCACTGTGCCGGAGAAAGTCCGCAGTCAAGCCAAGCTGGCGGTAAAGGACGAATACACCTTTGATCTAATGGAACTGGGAGAAGAGCACAGCGAAAAAGAACTAGAGAGAGCCCTTATCTCAAAAGTGAACAGGTTCCTGACAGAAATGGGCGGGGTTTTTACTTTTGCCGGCAGCCAGTACCGGCTTGAGGTGGACGGACAGGAATACTTCATTGATATCCTCCTGTACCACCGACATTTAAAATGCCTTGTTGCGGTTGAGCTTAAAGTGGGCGAGTTCATGCCGGAATACATCGGTAAGATGCAGTTCTACCTGGCCGCGCTGGACGACCTTGTTAAAACACGGGAAGAAAACCCGTCCATAGGGATAGTTATCTGCAGGAGCAAGAAAAGGATGATCGTTGAGTATTCCCTGCGCGAATCTAAAAAGCCCATAGGCGTTTCTACCTATAAAGTATTCAAAACGCTGCCGGACAACTTAAAGAAAGAACTGCCGTCCCCGGCCCAGGTCTCCCTGCTGCTGGAAGAAGGCTTCGGCAGCGGCGGAGCGTCAGGCGCGAAAGAAACACGGGGAATATATTTGGTTGTTCACTGACGGGTTCTTCCCCGCTGCTATAAAACATCCACACGGCAAGTCGACACACCTTTGACGGGTTCGTCTGCTATAACATAAACGAAGAAGCACAAGGCATTGACAAAGCGTCTTTTGTGAGATACACTGTGGGGGACGTATATGCAGCCGCATGAATACAAGGTTCTGCAAAGCTAGGCGGCTCTGGGCCGCGTACCGGGGGCTCAAATGAAAAAAATAACTACAGTTTCCCACGACAGTTACATGAAAAAAGTTCTCGTTAACCGCGAGGAGGCGGCCGCTTATATTAACGCCGCTGCCGAAGAAGGGGAACTTAAGTACCTCCTGGTCGCCATACGCAGGGTGGTAGGCGCCAATGGCGGCATGGGCGCGCTGGCCAAAGCCACTAAAATGAGCCGCACCACCCTTTATAAAACGCTCTCTCCCACCGGCAACCCGGAAGTGGGCACACTAGAGGCCATACTGGCCGTCTACGGCATCCGCATGGGTTTCTTCGCTGTCAATCCCGTCAACAACCGTACCAGCCATCCGCGCAGCACGCACACGCATCACCCCGCGCCATAGCGTTAATTTGCCGCACATTTTTAGTGCAAAATTAGACACCAATGAGTTCCTGGGAGTTTGGGAGGCGATTTACAGCATGAAGTTTAATTATGGCGGATTCGCCACAATTAAAAGTCAGGCGGGGTTGAACAACTGGAAATAGAACAACTACTTGTGATGGTAAATATCGAGGGGTTAAATGCGGAACTCAAAAATATGGGATAGCTCAAGGTGAAAGGTTAAGGCGCTTGAATGCTGTGTCCATACGCCAGATGCAGGTTTTGACTGGAAGTTCCTCGGTTAAAAAACTTATATAAGAGAACATTGATAAATCAAGGTTGGACACCTAAAGACCCTCGGGACTTCCAAATTCCCTACTGTTGTCAAAACGTTACTGAAGCGGCTCAGGGAGACCTGGCTCTTTACGAACTACTTGCGTTAGTTGACGCTCTGAGAGTCGGCCGTGCGCGGGAGAAGGCCCTTGCCGAGCAGGAACTTTGAAAGCGGCTTGGACTATAGAAAATATTAATGGAGATGTTTTGGCAGTCTGAACGTTATAAATTATAGAATAGACTAGAATGCATAGTGGGTTTCTCTGAGGAACTTACAGGAGATAAAATGCCACTGGATCTTAGCAGCCTTAACAAAGCAGTTGACTCTCTGGATCGCGCGCTTAAAGTGGCGGCTGGGGAAATAAAGGGCCAGGTAAATACCGACCATGAAGAAGTAATAAGGGCCGGAGTAATACAGAATTTTGAGTTCACCTACGAGCTGTGCTGGAAATTCATGAAAAGGTGGCTCGAGCTTAACGCCGGGGCCGCTAACGCCGATGGCTCCACCAGAAAGGAACTTTTCAGGCTGGCCGCGGAGAGCCGGCTTATAACCGGTGTTGAAAACTGGTTTAAGTATCATTCCGCCCGCAACGAGACAGCGCACACCTACGACCCGGCCAAGGCTTCAGAAATTTATGCGCTTGCCGGTTCCTTTGCCGCCGACGCCCGCAAATTACTGCAGGTTCTTGAACAGCGTAATGATTAACGTAACACCTGCGCAGTTGCAGATAATAACCGGCATACTGGCCGCAAAAGTGCCGGGTGTAGAAGCGCGGGCTTTCGGTTCGCGGGTAGACGGAAAACCCAAGAGCTACTCTGACCTTGACCTTGCCCTGGTTGGCCCTGCTAAGTTGGATGCCGCAGTAATAGGCGAACTCAAGGAAGCTTTTGAGGAGTCAGACCTTCCCTTCCGTGTGGACGTACTGGACTGGAACGCGATTTCTGAAGAATTTCAGAAAGTGATCTTAAACAAGTACGAAGTCCTTTCCACTCAAAATACATAAACATTCCCGCTAGTTCGTTTTTTACCCGCAAATCTTAAAAATAGGCATACGGTGCGTATTCTGATCAAATCGGCCGCTGTTCTATTTCAATTCGGCCACTATTCTGACGCACCCGCAAGGCCCCTCTTATCTTCCGCAGCACTTCTTGTATTTCTTGCCCGAGCCGCAGGGGCAGTGCTCGTTGCGGCCGGTCTTCGGTCCGGCCAGCGCCGCTTCGCCGGTCTTAAGCCAGGGCAGCGCGCCGGGCGTGTTCTCCCAGGCCTTCCGGAACGTCTGCGCGCACATCCAGGCCTCGTCTTCTCCTCCCACTGTAACGGAATCCGGGTGCTGTAAGGGCGGCTTTTTGCCGGTAAGCAGATAGCCGGGCACATGCGGGTTAACCGCCAGCGCTTGCTGCAGGCAAAGGGAAGCCCCCTGCTTGCCCAGCGCATAAGCCGCCAGCGCCTTGGCGTATACCCATTCCGCGGCGCAGTCGTCGGGATAACGCCCGTTATTGATAAGCGCGTCCATTTTGGCGAATTCCAGCTTATGAGCATGGAAAGCCAGTAAAAGGTAGCGCACGCCCTGGTTGTCGCTCTTGTTCAGTTCCAGCAATTCATAAAAGGCGCGTTCCGCCTCTTCAAAGCGGCCAAGTTCCTCCAGCATTAACGCCTCGCCCTTACGCGCGCGCATATAAGGCCGTGCCTTCACATGGCCCCAGAGCCGGCCGTGGTCCGCCTGCAAAGCCGCCCCCAGCGCCCGGGCGCCGGCCTTAATCCCTCTGCGATAAAATTCCAGGGCCTCTTCATCCGTTTCGGCCGCCTCCTCTGCCAGCAGGTTCCAGGCGTCGGCGCAGTCCGGGCTGAGCTCCAGCGCCAGGCGCGCCAGGCGCTCGCGCACGCGGAAATCCTGATAACCCATGGCCTTATAGATCAGGTCCTGCGCCTCCTCCAGTTTACTGGACGGCGGGGCAGTAATCAGCCGGCCTATGCATTTCTCGTTCAGAAAAGCGTTCATCTCGTCTATATTTGCGAAGTCTTTCCCGTCCGTGAGGCGCTGCATATGATCGGAAGACTGCTCTACCAGCCGCAGGTCCTGTATGCCCTCCCAGCGGCGCGGCGGCAGGTCGGCGAACTCCGCCAGCGCGGCAGCGGGCGGTTTTACGCCGCAAAGCGAGTCTATAATGGTCATTACCGGCACCAGCACATTCCCCGGGTTCAGCTTATTTGGCCCTTCGTCCGGACTCAGCACCAGCAGCAGGGTGGCGCGGGCCAGCTCCGGCTGCGGGTGGGTTTCCCGCGAGGCCAGCAGGTTCTCAATAAAGTCGCCGTCCTTTTTCTCCTTGCTAAAATTATTTTCCAGCGACTCGAGGTTATGCTTCTCCAGCGCGTAGACGGCCTGGCGCTGCGCCGGCGGGGGAGCAAAGCCGCCGGCCTTGAGGGCGTGCCAAAGATGCAGTGAAATGGTTTCCAGGAATGTCCGGTCCATGTCCGAAAGTTCGTCGTCTTCGTCATCCTCGCTAAGTTCCAGGATGTACTCCAGCAGCTCCGGCTGCTCGCCGGCGAACAGCATCATGTGCTCCCGGGCGGCGCCGTCCTTTTTCATGGCCGATGCGGAATTGATCAGGTCTTGCGTTGTGATCTTTTTCATGCAGGGATATTTTAATATTAGCCGTCAGCTTTGGCAAGCGGCAACCGAAATATGGCGCCAAAAACCCGATAATCATATAGAGGGTCCCCTCCCGCAGTTTGTAACATTGCTTTGTCTAAGAAGCAGTTGCAAACAGCTAAGGAGGGGACTTATATGAAATTATACGCGGCAATTGACCTGCATGCAAATAATAGCGTGCTGGTAGTACTGAATGAGAAGGACCGGGTGGTGCTTGAAGAACGCCGTCCCAACGACCTGAAGACTATACTGGCAGAGCTGGCGCCGTATAAGAAAAAGATCCAGGCGATAGCTGTGGAATCAACCTTTAACTGGTACTGGCTGGTCGATGGGCTGATGGATGAGGGCTATGATGTGAAGCTTGTGAACACTGCGGCGGTGAAAGTTTACGATGGGCTCAAGTACACCGGAGACGAACACGATGCGAAGCATGACCAGATAGGGCCGTGCGGGACCTTCTGCGCAAGCGCGCCCAATTGGGGCACTGTCGCACTACGCAGATACTGAGCATACAGGGACTGGTAAGCCGGAACAGCGGAAAAAGAATAAATACGGACGGCGTCCGGAAACTGGATGACGAGAAGATCGGGCAATATTGCGGTGGGAACACCGTGCTTGAGCTGGCAATAAAAAGCAATCTGTCCGTAATGCGCTGCCTGGACGAACAAGTTGTGGCGCTTGAGAAAGTAGTTGTTAAGCAGGCCAGGCTAAAACCGGAATTCAGAAAGGCCTTAACGATCGACGGGATAGGCGAGATCCTGGGCATGACTATAATGTACGAGGCCGGCGACATGAAGCGCTTCGAGAAGGTAGGGCACTTCGCCTCATATGCGCGCTGCGTAAGCAGTTCCCGCTGGAGCAACGGCAAGAAGAAAGGCGAGGGCGATAGGAAGAACGGGAACAAATATCTGGCCTGGGCGTTCATTGAAGCCGCGCATTTTGCCATACGGTATAACGAGCGTATCAGGAATTTCTATCAACGTAAAACGGCCAAGACGAACAAGATAGTGGCGGCCAAGGCGGTGGCGCACAAACTGGCGCGAGCCTGCTACCACGTGCTGAAAGACCAGGAAGTGTTTGAGGAGGCGCTGGCGTTTGCGTAAAGATTTGGTGAAGGAAGTGAGCTCTACAGGTCTGTTGGTATAACCACCAACCCGATTAGCAGCTTCCTTCACCCTTCGTTTTCGGCGAGGAGGCCACGGCCGTAAGCCAATCGCGTGTTGGCCGGATGAAAATCCGAAGCCACTAACCTGAAGGCGGAGCAATCCGCCGTTATATGGATACGGCAGTGTACCAAAGGTTTTCTGGGCCTTCCACGGAAGGCAGGGGCAAAGGTAGCCGTACCGCCTGCGCCTTGATCCTGATGAGTGACTGGCGCGGCTTCGTCCGACGTAAAATAAGAGAGAACCCGGTAGCGTAAGAGCCTTGAACGGAGGGATGTCGTAACGGATTTTAGATGAAAATATGCCACAAAACTGTGGAAGGGGCCTTTTTTTCTTGAAAAATGACCCTCTAATGAGCGACAGACCTTTGACGGGTTCACCTGCTATGCTATTTGTACAGCAAGGGGGACTTATGCTTTATCTCTACCTGGACGAAAGCGGAGACCTCGGTTTTGACTTCGTAAACAAAAAGCCCAGTGCATTTTTTACCATCTGTGTACTGGTTATTCGGGGCCGGGAGAATGACCGAGCGCTAGCAAATGTTGTCCGGGCAGTGGTACGGCGTAAACTTTTTAAAAAATCAAATAACGACACTCCGGAACTTAAGGGAGGCAGCACCACTCAAGAGGTGAAAAGATATTTTTATAAAAAAGCCAGCCATATCGAGTTTAAACTATATTCAGTAACTCTTAACAAAAAAAGGGTCTATCCGCATCTAGCAAAAGATAAGGACCGCATTTACAATTATATAGCAAGGCTGGCGCTGGAGCATGTGAATTTCAGAGATGCGGCGGTAAGAGTGATAATGACCGTAGATAAAAGCAAATCTCGTCGTGGCATCTTTGAATTTAACGACCATATAATCACCCAGATAAAAGCATGCCTTAACCCGCTTGTCCCTTTAAATATTTTCCACATGAATTCCCTTGAAAGCCCGAGTTCGCAGGCTGTGGATATGTTCGCTTGGGGGATTTTTCGTAAATACGAGAAGGAAGATCTTGAATGGTTTAATGTTTTGGGCGAGAATTTGTTCGGATAGCGTGTACTTGCCTTAAAAAGAAGAAGAGCGTGCCGAGCAGGGACAATATCCAGGCTATATGCCCACACTATGGAGGGGAACACCTGGACCACCTGCAACGGGCTTACCGCTCTTCACAAATAGTATACCAGAGGGCCAAAATACAGTCAATGACAAAAGTCAGAACTTTCGGGGGGCACGCCAATACGTTGTCGCATCTATGACTGCCGGAGAGAACATTCGCTTAATAAGCGAATAAAACCTAATAGAACAAAGTTTCGTAAACGAATTAAACCCCTCAAAAACCCGTAAAAAACCCGATATTTCCAAACTCCACTTTGTTCTATTCTTCCCAATGAGAACCGCCATTTTGTTCTGTTTGGTTTTATCTTGATGCATATTTTTTTGATCTTGTTGTGTTTAGCCCTATTTGGCGCTACATTATCCGCCAAATTGGACACCAATAACGCCACCAAGTTGGACACCAAGGAGCCACCAGGTTGGACACCAGGAAGCCACCAAGTTGGACCCAACTATTAGTAAGCCCGCGTTATTGTAGTATTATGCAAACCTGAATTTAAGCTTTGCCTTATCATTGTTCACTATTGACAAACGTACACGCGGCGTGTACAATATGTAATAATGAACAAGATTTCAGGGGAAGTGTTCCAGTATGAATACTAAAGACATATACAATAACCCGGCGGGACGCGTATTAGGCGCAGCCTTGAACGCTGTGGCGCTTACCGCAGGTGTGGAGGGGAAGATCACGCAGACGGAACCTGCCGCGCCTGATCATTGTACGGGTGCCATCGTTAATTTTACTTTCGAGCATAAAGCGCACCGCTATGCAGCGGAGGTTCAGGCTATCGACCGGGTTGCGCGGCTGGACCTTGTAAAAACCAAGTTTAATGACTTGCCCGGAAGCAAGTTGTTAGTTGCGCCGTATATTACCGCCGAAATGGCGGAGCATTGCCGCGCCCTGGGGCTGCAGTTTATAGACACCGCGGGGAACGCCTATTTAAAAGCCGGAGGCATGTACATTTATATAACCGGCCACAAACGCAACCTTGCGGACATGCCGGCGGCCAACGACCGCGCAACAACCGCCACCGGCATGCGTGTGGTTTTTTCCCTTATCTGCAGACCGGAATTGCTGAATGCCCCATATAGGGAGATAGCCGCCGCGGCCGGCGTAGCCTTAGGCACTGTAGGCTGGGTGTTTATCGCCCTGCAGAAGCGGGGACATCTGCTTACAGATAAGCGCAAGCGGCGTCAATTTGTTGATATACAGCGGGTGATAGAGGAGTGGGCGCTGAATTATCCTGTAAGGCTAAGGCCGAAGCTGACCGCCCAGCGGTTCCATGCCCCGGCGGCGGATTGGTGGAAAAATGTCCGGCTTGAAAAATACGCGGCCAGGTTCGGGGGGGAAGTTGCCGGCGATATCCTTACAAAGTACAGGAACCCGGGCGAAGTGCTAATATATTTACCCGGTGACCCGGGCAGGCTGATCATAGACAACCGGCTGAAGGCCGACCCTGATGGTGAAGTTGAAATAGTGGAACAGTTCTGGCACCTTGACCTGAAGACAAAAGAAAACCGGACCGTTCCGCCGCTGCTGGTATATGCGGACCTGCTGGCCACTCCGGACGCGCGCAACCACGAAGTTGCAAAACTCGTTTACGAGCGTTATATAAAGAATGCTTAAGATCAACCCGGATACCCCGCTCGACCCCGATGTTCTGGCCGTGCTTGCGCATGTGCAGGCGGCTGCCGGCGCGCTCTGCATCCAGTACCTGATGATCGGCGCCAAGGCGATAGAAATACAATTGCACAATGTGCATGGCCTGCCGACGTTTCATCCGACTAAAGATACGGATTTCGCCGTTGCGGTAGAAAGCTGGAAGCACTTCAGCGCGTTAAAAGACAGTTTGATCAAGACCGGGCATTTTACTCAGGACAGCCATGAGGCACAGCGCCTGGCATATGACAGAGGCGCTCCTATTGACCTGGTTCCCTTTGGCGGACTGGAAAGCCCGAAGGGAAGCATTGCCTGGCCGCCGGATTTTGACCGCGTTATGACGGTGCAGGGGTTTGCCGAAATAAATTCTGCGGCGGAAGAGATCGCTATTCCGGGGCGCAACGGCATTTTGCGCGCGGCTTCATTGCCCGGTATGGCTTTGCTGAAAATCTTTGCCTGGAATACCCGCCGGGGGGACAAGAGATGCCTGGAACATCGCCACATTGCTGCAGAATTACAATAAGGCTATCGGTGATGAGCGGCTGTTCCTGGATGATGCTCTTCTTAAAGCTGCCGGATATGACGCTATAAAGGCCGGAGCCGCGCTGCTT
>JAPLKJ010000211.1 GCA_026388125.1 Elusimicrobiota bacterium | reverse complement strand
CTTAAGGAGAGCTACCTGCCGTCTTTCATGGACGACGCCTGGTCCTGGGCTTGGTCGTTGAAGACAGAACGGCCGGTGCTGGCGCCAGCGGCCCTCATATACCAGGGTTTCCTCTCAAGGAAGAAACGTCATTTTCTTCATTCCAAATCAGTGGGGCTGGCGGCGGGGAACACCATGGAAGAAGCGGTGATACACGGTATAAATGAATGGCTGGAATCGGAAGCTCTTAATTCGCTGCCGAAACCTCTTCCATTCTCCCGCCTTGACAGCATCCCTGCGCTGGAAATGAGCACGGCGCACTGCCTGCCCCCGGAACTGAAAAAAGCGGGGGCATTTATTTTCTGCTTCTATATTCAGCCCTTCCGCGACGTCCGGATACATTCTTTTCTGCCCAGCATTTTCATGGATGACGGCGACGGAAGCTACACCATCATCAGCGGGCTGGCCTGCAACCTGGACCCTTCGAACGCTTTAAAAAGGGCCGTTTCAGAACTTATGGAGATCTGTCTCAGGCGTGGCGTGGATATGTTTTCGCACCCGGGGGTAATGAAGAGATCCGGGGCGTACAAGCCACGGACGGCGCTTTCCCTTGAACGGCTCAGGAACTATTCCACGGGATCTATCCACCGCGACTATCTGGAGTACAGGAAGATGCTGGATAAGGAAGGGCTGGAACTTATCGTCAAGGATATGACAAGGCCGGAACTCGGGATCCCGGTGGCGCGGGTGCTGGTCCCGGGCATGAAACTCACGCTTTTAGCCGACAGTCTGACGTTCACCCCTGATTCCCTCGGTTTTTTTGAGAGTGCGGCGCACTGAGGCAAGTGGTCTTTTACCGGCCCTCCGGCAGCCGCTTACAGATAGCCGGCAAGTCCTTAAGCGGAAACCGCTCAAAAAGACTTTTATTAGTATAATCGTTCTCTGGAGGGCGCGGAGAACTTTATATGGCTCTTGACGTCATTTTATATTACAGCGTTCCCGCCTGCTGGGCGGCCGTTGTTTTCTTCCTGGCGCAATTCGCGCGCCGCTGGCATGAAAGCGAACCGGACAGGCTCCGCGCATGGCTGGCGCTGGCGGCGGTGGCCGTCCCGGCTGTCGCGCTCAGTTGTTTCCTGCCCGCCAGGGGAGGCTACGACAACAATCATGATTTCCTGTGCCTGGGCCGGAGCTTCTTTTCCGACCCTCCCCGTCTCCTGCTTAATTTCAAGGAACTTTCCCCGCTTTTTACTGACGGACTTTCCGATATCCTCAGCGGCAACTCGCTTTCGGCCATCCTCTGGAAAAACAGACTGCTGCCCGTTCTCTCCATCTTCGTATTCTTCACCGGGCTGCGCCGCCTGCGGGCGGGCATAACGGTAAGCGCTGTCTCGGCCGCGCTGCTCTTCCTGAATTTTCTGTCGCCGCTCAACGCGTCATCTTTCTCCACCACCTCCGCCAATGTGTTTATCTGGCTGGTTTCCCTGCTGGCCCTTATTGACGCCTACGCCTCCCCCGTCCCCGGCCCGGCCGCTCTGGCCTGGATAATATCTTCCATGGTCATTGTAATAAGCTCCCGTTTCGAGTTCCTGCCGGTGAACCTGCTGGCCTTTGCCGCGCTGGCCGCGTTAATGCCGGCAAAGGAAAGAGAGAACTTTTTCAAGCCGGCGAACCTCGCGCTAATGGCCTGCGGGATCTACCTTATCGGCCTTTGGGCCGTTCATGAACTCGGCTCCGACCCGGGAAGGCAGCTGGGAATGCCTCTAAATCCGCTGAAACACTTTATCTACCAACTGGGCGCGCGCAACCTGGCTGTGATAGCCGGCGCCGCGCCGCCTTATCCCGGCCCGCAGGATACAGGCGCCCCTTCCGCCGCCAGCCTTTCCGCTGTTTTTAGCTATCTTTTTATCCTGTCCGCATTTACGGGAATAGCCGCCGGCCTCCGGACCGGCGCATGGAAGAACAAAAGAACAACTGCGGCGCTTATAGTGCTGACGGCCTGGATAGTATATTTTTCGGTGATCTTTGTCCCGCTGGATTTCTATCCGCTGCACTTCATACGCCACCAGTTGTATTTCTTCGTCCCCTTCGCTTTCCTGTCCGCGCTGGCGCTGGCCGGCCTGGAAAGCGCGGCGCTGCGGAAAGAGCGGTTTAAAAGAGCTTTCTATCCGCTCTGCTGGGCCGCGGCCGGAACCTACGCCGCGCTGAACGCCGCGGCCGCGCTGGGCCTTAACGGCGAACTGCGCACCAACGACAGGGAACTAGCCTTTCTGATGGAAGCGCAGCGCGCCTGGCCCGCCGGTTGCCGGGTGCTGCTTTCGCAGCCGGACCGGCTGGATACCCGCCGGCCGCTGCTGGAAAAATACTTCCCCGCAGTTAGTGCTCCGCCGGCCGGACGGGAGAAATGCCTGATGGCATATGTCTCCCCGGAGCCGCGCATCTTCACGGGCCGCAAAGCCCCGTATCCGGACCTGGCGCCCTCCGCGGCCTGGCGCAGCATTACCTTCAACCACGCTTTTTACACCGCTTTCTCCGGCAGCGGCGAGGAAACTACGGAACCGGTGCCGCTGACCGTGGGTTTTTTCCGGCTGGAAAGCGGAAGCGGCAGGACGTCACGGGGAGTTCAGCCCGGCGGAACGCCGGCTGAAAAATGACGCCTACCGGCCGTTGAGCGCCAGATAAAGGAAGGACCCTCTTATGACCATGGTGGCCAGCAGGCCGGCCGTCAGCCAGGTGGCGAAAGGCATATCCCCGGTGACTATGCCGTATTTGGCGGCCAGGGAAGGCAGGATGCCGACCATTAAATAAAGGGCCGTGAACATCAGGAACATAAACAGCGCCATATGAAGGAAATCGGGACGCAACGGGGATAACAGCAGCGCCGAGAACAGGACCGCGGCAAAAATTCCGAGCCGCAGCCGGAACGCCCGGTCCGCTACGAGCTTGTTGAAATATTCGCGGAAGAACAGCATGGCGAGCATAATGCACAGCATCAGCATGGTGGAAACACGCTGGTTCAATCTCCAGAAACGGGTGGCGCACAGGGCCAGGCTGAAAGCCACCCCCATGCCCAGCAGCAGCGCCAGCCCCCCCCTGTATTGAGTGACGACCGCGCCGGCTATTTCCCGCCAGATATTCTTCTCTTTGTTGGCGGCGGCGAACCTTATTATTTTCCAGGCGGTATCGGCCCACACAAAAACGGCGGCCGCCGCGATGGTGTTCAGGAACAGATTGAACGCCGGGAAAACGGGCAGATAATGGCGAAAATAATATTTCAGGGGCAGCAGCAGCGCCAGCACGAAGAACAGCTTTGCGTCGCCCGCCGACCACAGGTCGAAATGGAACAGCAGAAAGCCGCAGACCAGGGCGGACAGAGCGTTCATGCCGGTATACAGCAGGAACCGGCCCCAGCTCCCCCCGAACAGCGAGTTGGCGACGATGCCCGCGGTCAGGTCCGGGATAAAGAACCTGGAAACGGACAGCCAGACGTAGACCGTCAGCGCCCACGCGATGGCGGCGAGCAGCGCCTTGTTGCGGATCTTCCCTTCGCGCAGGTCTGAAAAAGAAGTGGCCGAGCAGACCAGCGCCAGGGCCGGGAGCAGGGTAAGGTCAAGGATGTCGGGGGTCATGGTTCGGCGGGCGACCGACGGGACGGCTTCTTTTTACCGCAGCCGGCCGCTTCGCCCGTACCGTAAAGCGCCGCGTAATTTTTCCAGATCCCGCCGCAGTCCCCCAGCTTGCTGCAGGCTTTGCAGGCCGGCGGGCGGAGTTTCGACGCTTTCGAGTTAAGGAAAAAATTTTCCTCTATCTGCCCCGGAGAATTCACCTTCAGCTTCAGGCGGGCCCCGGGGATAAGCGCGTGATCCCGCTGCTCGAAAAGGCAGTACGGCATGTTGAACACGATATGCCGGTCCAGCAGGATGCCGCGCGCCAGGGCCAGCGCCTCTTTTACGTAAGGCAGGGCCTCGGTCATTTTCACGCCCAGCGTCCCGGCGCGGGCGAGCATCGCGCCCTCGTAGATGGGGTAGATGAAGCTTACGCCGCTCACCCCTTCGCGCAGGGCGAAGGTCTCGACGTATTGCGGCAGGAAACGGTAATTGAGCCGGTTGATGACGATGTCCACGCCGGTGCGGGCGCCCAGGGCCCTGACGTTGCGCAGCCCGGCCAGCGCCCTGTCGAAGCTGCCTTTCACCAGGGTAAGGCGGTCGTGGACCTCCGCCGTATGGCCGTGGATGGAGAACTTGAAATAGCCCGCGCCCGCGTCGACCAGTTTTTTCGCGAAGGCGGGGTAGGACAGCATTATGCCGTTGGTCTGAACGCGTATCGTGCCGAAGCCGGCGGCCCTGGCGAAAGCCGCCAGCTTTATGATGTCCTTTCTTATAGTGGGCTCGCCGCCGCCGAAGCCTATTATCCGGAACCCCTCGGCGCGCGCCGACGAGATGTCGGCCATGGCCCCGGCCGTGGTCTTGGCCCTGCGCTGTTTTTTATCCGCTATCGAACAGAAAAGGCAGTTGCAGTTGCACTCGTAGCCGAGCGTAAGCTCATAGACCCTGCCGGCGTTCGCGGCTTTCAGCGCGGCGGCCTTTTTCATTTACCGGGGTCGCTGAGCAGCTCCAGCTCCAGCCGCCATTTCGCGTTCACGGTTTCCACGAAAAGGTTGAACTTCCCGCCGGTGGCGGCGCAGATGTTTATAACGCCTACGCCGGGGTCCTCGTAGCCGGAAACTTCCTTGGCCATCCCCTGGCCGAACTTCGCGTCCGTAGGCGAAGTTACCTCGATGCGCAACTTGGCCTTCTTTTTCTCGTCCAAGCCTTCCACCTTCCACAGGACGCGCCAGTGCGCGTTCTTGGGCAGGTCCAGTTTATAATCGGTCTTTATGTCCGAACTGCCTTCGTAGACCTTGTACAGCTTTTTTTCTTTTTTCACGCTCTCGGGGTCGGTAACGCTGGCGAACTCGGCGGGCGACTGTTTGGGCCCCTTCGCCCGCTTGAAGCCGCTGCCCGGGGCGATGGTAGTACTGGGCACGATGACGGGAACGGCGCTGTTCACGACGTTGGGGCTGAGCGGCTCGGGAGGAACGGCGCCGATGAAAGAGGCGGGCATCGTAGAGAACACGGGCGGGTCGACCATATAGGTCCGGGCCGGCTCGCCGGCGCCCGGGGGCACCGGCGCCCCGCCGCTGGGCTGGGCCCGCGCCGCGCAGGGCAGCAGCAGCAATACCGTCAAGAGCCAGGTGTTTTTTTCCATATATAAACTCCCCCTTTATATTCTTTCAAGACCAGTCCGAACTTGATAAGACGCTCCGCCGCCCGGAACACTTCCCCCTCGTTGGAGCAGGAAGCGCAGATCTTTATGGGCCTGGCCGCCTTGAGCACCTGCGCGGTGGTAAGGCTCTTACCCCCCGCCAGTATGGCCAGCATGCATTTTTCCAGGTCGGTGAAGCCGCGCGCCGGCGGCCTGAAAGCGGCGGCGATGGCCGCGTGCCGCGCCGGGATGCCGCAGCAGGCCGCGCTTAAAAAACAGTTCCCGCGCCGCGGGCAGGGCAGCGCGCCTTTGCCCGCCGCCAGGTACCGGGCGTAGCCCGGCAGGAAACAGGGCGCGGCCCCTTCTATTTCAAGCGCCGCGCCGCGCTCTATGCAGAGGTCGGCGGCCGCGCGCAGGGCGGCCAGCCCCGCGGCGTCGGTCAGCAGCGGTCCGTCGGCAACCAGCGTTATTTTCGCCGGCCGCGCTTTTTTAAGCGCCTTCAGCGCGGCCGTCTCGCCGCCAAGTTTGAATTCCAGTTTCATCGGTCACCGGGCCGCGCTCAGGTACTGCTCCAGCGCCGCCAGAAAAACGCGCGCCTCGTACTCTGTATTATAGACAAAAAACGACAGGCGCAGTGACTGCGCCACGCCCCGCGCGCGGTGCAGCGGGATGGCGCAATGGTTGCCGCAGCGCGCGCACACCACGTGGCCCGGCAGCTCGTTGTTAAGGAACAGGTTGAAGTCCTGCGCGAAGATCTTTTTATCCCTGAAAGCGAACGAAACTATCGGCCCGCTGTCCTCCCCCTCCGGGCCCAGCACCTGCACGGCGTCCAGGGCGCGCAGCCGGCCGGCGCACAGCGCGGCCAGTTTCCCCGTGCGGCGCCGTATCCTGTCCAGGCCAGTCTCGTTCAGGAAATCCAGGGCCGCCGCCAGCCCTGCTATGCCCGCGTAGTTCTGTATGCCGGCCTCGAACCGGCGGTAATCGGCGAAATAGCGGGCGACGGGCAGCCCGCCGGGGCCGGAAAGAACGCCGGAAACGGTGCCGCCGCCCACGTTGAAATTACGGAGCTTGCGCATCAGCGGCGCACGGCAGTACAGGGCGCCCGTGCCGGGAGGCCCGCCCAGCTTGTGCCCGGAAAAGGCCAGCATGTCTATGCCGGCCGCCCGCACGTCGGTGGCGCAGGTGGCCAGCTGCTGCGCCGCGTCGGCCAGCACCGCGGCCCCGCGGCGGTGCGCGGCGCGGGCCACGGCCTCCACCGGGAAGGCCTGCCCGGTAACGTTGGAGCGCAGCGGCAGGCTCACCAGCGCGGTGCGGTCGTTGATCAGCGCACAGATGCGGTCCGCGCCCAGGTCCCAGCCCGCGCCCGGCCCGGCTATCCGCACCTTGATGTTCCCCTTGCGCTGCTCTTCCAGGAACGGCAGCATGCTGCTGTGATGGTCGAAGGCGGTCAGCACCACCTCGTTCCTGGTCTTCGTGAAAGGGAAACTTCTGGCCACGAGGTTCATTGCCTCGGTGGTGTTGGCGGTGAAGATGATCTCCGACGGGGAGGCGGCATTGAGGAAAGCCGCCGTCTTAACCCTGGCCTCGTGGCACAGTTCCTCCACGGCGGCGCTCAGCGCGTGGCCGGAACGCCCGCCCGCGCAGGCGCCCAGCGCGGAAAGATAATGGCTCACGGCGTCTATCACCCGGCGCGGTTTCAGCACGCTGCAGGCGTTGTCGAAGTAGATCAGTTTCTTTCCGTTTATCCTGCGCCGCAGCGCCGGGAACTGCGCCCTGATGTTCTTTGTTTCCATAAAATGGTCAGCCGCCGCGCGGGAGCTTTTTCAAAGGCCGCACCAGCTTACTGCCTTTGAGCATCTCCGCATGGTCCGTCCTCGGGCCGAAGCAGCGTCTTTTAAGCGCGCACCCCGCGCAGGCCGGCAGCTTTCGCTTTTCGGACCCGGACACGGCCGTGTCCCGGCCGGCCGCTATCTTTATGCAGTCTATGTGCAGCCGGTAGAATCCGCCCATGAAGCACGGCGGGATGTGGTCGACGACGGCCTCCAGCCCGAGCTTGCCGCACAGGGCCAGGGCTTTTACCAGGTACGGTGAAACCAGGGCGTATTCAGGCGCCAGCCAGGCGTTGGCCGCGGCCAGGCCCACTCCCTTTATGAAACTGAACTGTATGTAGCTCATGCCGGGCATATTTTCCGCGGCGTACGCCGCGAACTCCGGCAGCTTCCGGTAATTCAGCGAAGTGATAAGGTGCGTAAGGCGCACGTTGGCGCCGCTTTTGATAAGGTTGCGCACGCCGGCCAGCCTCAGCGGCAGGGTGCCTTTCGTGCCCGTTATCCTGTCGTTGACCGCGGCCTGGTGCGAGGGGAAGTTCACGTTGAAAAGGTCCACGCCCAAACCCGCCAGCCAGGCCGCCTTGGCCGGGTAGCAGGCGGTCAGCGCGTTGGTCTGCAGTTCCACCTTCAGCCCTTTTTTACGGGCAAAGGCCACGATGCGCGCCAGGGCCGGAGAGAAAGTGGTCTCCCCCCCGGACAGCGCCACGGAGTCCGCGCCGGCCGCGGCCATTTTCTCCAGTTCCCGCAGCGCGCCTGCCGCCCGCGCGCCGTCGTCGCGGCCGTAAGCCGAGCAAAAAAGACAGCGCTGGTTGCAGGTGACGGTTATAGGAAGTAAAGCCATAGTCGGGACGGTCGGCCGGGCAACCTACGCTCCGGCGCCGTTCACCTCCGTAATAGGATGGCAAAAATTGGAGGAAGTTTCCAGACGCGGAGCTTTGCGGACGGCCCTGAACTCGGCCGCGCCGAAATATTTCAGGTAATCCTTATGCACCCCCAGGCAGTACCGCCTTACCGCGCAGCGGGCGCAGCCCGGAGGGAAAGCCACTTCTTTTTTCGGCAGGGTGCGCCAGGCGTATTTCCACAGCTCCGGCGGCAGCACGCACAGCGGGAAATGATAGAGCTTCACCTCGAAAGGCGTTTTTTTTATCCCGGCGAATAATTTTTCCACCAGCGGCCGGGCCGCGGTATAGGTGAGGCCGGCCGTCTTCAGGTTCACCCCGGCATGGCCCTCCATTTCCATGAAGATGAACACCAGCGCCTTCAGGCCTTTGAGCTGCTTGCGCGCCAGCGCGTAGACCCGCGCCAGATTGCCGGCGCTGAGGCCGCTGAGCACGAACCGCGCTTCGGCATCCGCCCCGGCGGGCTTAAGGGCCAGCAGGTTCCTCAGGCCGGCCAGCGTCTGCCGGAAGCTGCCGGGGACCAGCGTGACCGCGTCGTGGGCCGCGGCGTTGTGGCCGCACAGGGAGACCTGGAACTCGATATTGCCGAACGCCGCGCAGCCGGCGGCGAAGCCCCGGTAGGCGAACCGCCTGCCGTTGGTGTCCATCAGTATCCGCGCCCGGGGATGGGTTTTCCTGAGGTAGCCGAGCAGCCGGAAAAGTTCCGGGTACAGCGAGGGCTCCCCTCCCGTCAGATAGATCTCCCGCTCGGCCGCGGCTATCCTGTCCACCCGGGCCCTGAGCGCGGAGAAGGAATATCTGCCGGTGAGCGCGTAATCCGGGGGATTGGAGCACATCAGGCACTTGTTATTGCAGCGGTTCCAGACGGGTATGCACTTCATGCTATTTTATTTTTTCACCGGCTTTAGCTCGGAGGCGCCGTACACTTTCAGGTACTCCTTCCAGATGCCTTCGCACTGCGCGTACAGCGCGCAGCCCCGGCAGGAGGCGGGCTTCTCCCGGCCCAGCTCCCGGCGGCCTTTGATGGCGTCCAGGTTCACGTAATCGGGCGCCACATGCTGGACGTTCGCGTAGATCAGGGCCTCGCGGGCCTCGCTGATCTGCAGCGGGTAATAGCCCCGGAAATGGCAGAGGGGCACGTAGCGCGCCGCCCAGTTATAGCCGAGGGTCCCTGGCCGCGCCCGGCGGGGCCAGGAGGCCGCCAGGTCCAGGCAGGTCCGCATATACGGGGCGCACTCCGAAATGCGCGGCATGAGCCGTTCAAGGTCGTTCTTGACCCCTCCGTAGGTCGGGTCGGCGAAAATGAACTCTGAATTGTAAAAGCCGAACCCGGTGATGAAGCGCCCGATCTCCGGCAGCTGCCGGTAATTCCCGCTCATCACGGTGGTATTGGTGCCCAGCGTGCCCTTTAAAAACTTTTTTACGTTCTCGATGCCCAGCAGCAGCTGCCGAAAGCTCCCCCGCACCCCGGTCAGGCCGTCGTGCAGGGCCGGGGTATGGCCGTGCACGGAGAAGATCACCTCGCTGAGGCCGCTGTCCGCGGCCCGGCGGGCGAAGGCCGGGTAGGAGAACATGCGCCCGTTGGTGGCCACGGCTATGCGCCTGAAGCCGGCCCTGGCCGCGCAGCGCACCAGCTCGCAGAAATCCGGCCTGATGGTATTCTCCCCGCCGGCGAACTCCAGGTAATCGCAGCCGCGCGCCGCGCCCCGGATTATCTCCGCGCGCACCGCGGCGGTGTCCTTTATCTTCAGGGCCCGCTTGTCCGCGTTGATGCAGAAAACGCAGCGGTTGTTGCACTGGTAGCCGGGTATCAGCACCAGTTTTTTGAATGACGGGCTTTCTTTCATGCGCTGGAATACCGGTCGGCCGGGGCCGTGCCCTTAGTGCGTCGGCGCCGGCGGGACCTCCGCCTGCGGGAAGAGCTGCACGGCGGCCTGCGTGGAGACCTGCGGCATGGGCTGCGGGACTCCGGGCGGGACCAGGATTTCCTTTTCAAAGACGGCGATAAGCCGCTGTATATCGTCCCGGCGGAATTTGTCCTGCACTTTGGGGATCAGCGCGTTAAGCCGGGCCACCGCCTTCTCCTTCTGGCCCTTCTGCGCGTAGATGCCGCACATGGCCATGGTCAGGTCCGCCTCGGCTTCGGGCCACTTAGCCATGGCTTCTTCCAGTACCGAAAGGGCCTGGTCGGGTTTCCCCTGCTCGGACAGCACCTGCGCCTGTTCCCGGTAATACTCCGGCCGGGGGGCGAGGGCGATAGCGCGGGCTATGGCCTGCGCGGCTTTGGCGAGGTCGCCGTTCCTGTGATAGAAATCCGCCAGCCCCACGTAAGAATCCGCGCTGGCGGGACCGTTCCCGGCGGCCGCCTCCGCCAGTTCCGCGGCTTTAGCGGCCTTGCCCAGCTTGGGGTACAGCGTGCTGAGCGCGGTCTGCGCCTGGGCGTCGCCCGGGTAAAGTTCGAGCAGGGCTTCATAGACCCCGACGGCCTCGTTAAACGCGTTCCTGTTCAGGTAAAGGGTGGCGAGCAGGGAAAACAGCTGGCGGGAGCCGCCGCCGCCGCGGCGGTAGGTTTCCAGCAGGCTTATAGCTTTGTCAGGCTTGCGCTGCTGGCGGTAAATATCGACCAGCTGCTGGTAGACCCCGGAGACGGCCTCCGGATCGTCCTTTGAAACTTCGGCAATGGCCGCGGCCAGGGAAAGGTCCTCCACCTTCACCGGCAGCTGGGCGCCGGTGGGCGAAACGGGGAGCTGCCCTTCGGCCAGGGTAGAAACCAGCACCACCGGAGGCAGCGGCACCGAGCCCTGCGGGATACCCGGCGACGCCGCCTGGGCGGCGGCGCGGCCCGGCAGAAAGAAGAAAGCGGCCAAAGCCGCGGCCAGAACATATCTTTGCATACCCTTAATTCCTCACTTAGCCGGGCGTATGGCAGCAGCGCCGTTCCACGAAACAATCGTTGTAGGGCTGGGTGCAGGAGAAGCCGCTGGTGCCCATATCATAGTCGCCGGCCACGCAGGGCGGCGGCGTGCACTGGGCGCCCGCGCCGGTGCAGGACCTGAAGTAATAAGATTCCCTGTTGTTCAGCACGGTGGACAGCCACTGGCCGCGCCAGCCCAGGTAGATGTCACCGTTGCTGCCGTAGTACGTGCTGCCCCACCAGGCGTTCTGGGGCACTTTCGAATTCAGCAGGGTAGACAGCCAGTTGCCCATCGAACTCATATAAAAATCCCCGGCGTACAGGTTGTTGTGGACAAAGTACCACAGCCAGCCGTAGCTATCGGCATGCATACCCGTATACATGCTTCCCCAGCCCTGCTGGCCTATCATCAGCGAGATATTGCCGGCACCGCTGGGGAACTCTATGCCGCCCCAGCCGTTCCTGGTGCCCTCTATCCGCCACGAGCCATAGCTGCCGTTGTTGGGGTAGAAATACGCGCCGTTGGTAGGCGAGTAGATGCCGGTGATGCCGGAGGGCCGCAGCCAGCCGTTCATGTACACTTCACCGGACGAGGAAACGCTGCCGGCCACGGTCAGGTTGCCGCCCATGTCCAGCTGCAGCCGGTTGGCGGCCGCGGACCAGCCGCCGATGCGGAACACGTTGTCGGGGTCGAGGCCCATGTTAACGGCGTAATAGCCGCCGCGGTGGAAGGACATGGCCGCCGCGCCCGAATCGCTGGAATAGGCCTCGAGGCCGTAGGTATTGTTATTGCTCAGATAGGAGTTAGCGCCCTTGTTCGAACCGAAATAATTGATGCCCCACCAGGTGCCCGCCAGGTTGCTCACGGTGCCGGCGGTGCCGGCGTACCGGACTCCCAGGTCCGACGGCTCTATCCAGCCCGAACCGGAATAAGCGCCGTTGTTGTAAACGTACCGCGAATAGTCCACGAAGTTGGTGCCCTCGCCGCGGTGGGTGGCTTTCTGAGACAGCACCGTCGACAGCCAGTTCCCCGCCCATCCCATGTATATGTCGCCGTTGGTCTGGTAGTAATTGCCGTAATCCCAGGTATTCCACCGCAGGAGGCCGCTGCCGGCATGGTAGCCGTCCACCATGTCGGAATTGCTTACCGTCTGACCGCCGATGTTGCCGGAGGTGATCATCTCCACCCAGCCGGAGACGCCGGTATCCCATTTTCCCCTTAACCAATATCTGTTCTCCGTGGCATTAGCCGCGCCGACCATCATCCAGCCGTAGGCATGCACGCCGTCGCTGGTGGCGTAATGCTCGCCGGAAATTATGCCCTGCGCGTGGATGTACCCGGCGCCCTGCGGGTGAGCCGTACCGGTACCCCAGATATCCACGCCGCCAAACCCGTATTTCCAGGCAGTGTCCCAGGTAGCGTCCGTACCCCAGCCGTTCGTCCCTGTCCAATAGTTCTGGTCCCCCGTGGCCCACCTGCGGTTATAGTAAGTGCGGGACAGGTTGAACGCCTGTCTTGTGTAGTTTGTAACGTCATAGAACTGGGAAGTGCCGTTGGGATCGATGTAGTAATTGTTCGGGTCGTTGGAGTCGCGGAAGATGGGCGCGCGCATATCGGTGGCGGCCCGTATACTGTCGGATATAGCGGCGGCGAAGCCGCCATTTATCAGCACCAGCAAACCATGGCTGCTTAAATTACCGGCCACGCCGCCGGCGTTGGGGTGGGACCAGGCCAGGCCGTATAGATTCCCGGTGGTTGACCCGTCAGCCGGCAATTTATAAGCATCGCCCATGGCATAAACGCCCTGGTAGCGGGTGGAGGTGTACACGCCTACCAGCCCGTAGCCGTAATTGGCGTCGGTGTACACGTTGTAACCGGAATAAAGGCCGCCATCAGCGCGGAAACTCGTGTTGGTTTGCAGCCCATAGGAACTGTTGGAGTACAAGTACCAGCTCTTCTGGCCGTCCTGACCGGTGCTGCTGCCGGGATAGATATAGCGGCCGGCCGACATCGTGAGATCCCCGCCGACGAATTTAATATCCCCGGCGCGGCGGTAGTTCAGTTCCAGCGGGTCCCCGGCGCTGCCGGTGTTTACGGTGTCGAAATACCCGTCGTTGGCCATCAAACCGTAAGTCGTCTGGTTGTTCGGGTAGATATTGCCGTTCGCTTTAAGATCGCCGGCGGTCCAGATGCCGCTGTCGCTGAGAGTGCTGGTGAACCCGCCGCCAGAGGCCACGTACAAGCCCCAACCGGTGGTTTTGCCGCCGCCCCAGAAATTGCTGTGGGAATAGCCGATACCGTACATATTGGAGAGAGAGGTGTCGGTGGGCATATAGCTGGTGCCTATTGTATAAATAGGGTTGGTCTTCGCGTCGTTGGAGCCGACGTTGTTATAGCTGCCCACGAAATAGCCGTTGCTGTGGGCGGTGCGCTGCAGGTACCCGGCCAGGAACATATTGACGGAGCCGACCGGGGTGTAATGTATCCAGCTGCCGCCGCTGTTCAGCAGGCCGAAGCCCGTGCCGTCGTTATAAAGATAGCCCTGGCTGGCCAGCGCGGCGTTATACATATGCAGGCTGCCGGCGACATTAAGCTTCTGGTCGCCGGTAGTCGAGCCCACGTCCACCACGCCGCCGTTCGCGTTGATGTAGGTGTTCTGCCCCGAGTAATACTGCATATAAATGGCCTTGCTGTTGGTGCCCGAATCCAAGTGCAGGTTGCCGTCCGTAGCTATGGCCTGGGCCGTGTTCGTAGTGGCTTTGTTGGGGGTAGCCCCGACATAAAGCTGCCCGCCCCACGAACCGTTGGGCCCGTAATAGGTGTAGGAGTTGTCGCCCGACGCCACCCGCATATTGCCCGACACGTCCAGCTTGTACGCCGGCGGGTTTATGCCTACGCCGACGCTGCCGGCGAAGGTGACGTTCTGGCTGTTAGTGGGAGAATAAAGCATCCAGTTGCCCTGGTTGTTCAGCAGGCCGAAGCCGGTGCCGTCGTAGTACAGGTAGCCCTTGATGGTGCCTTCATGGGAATCGCGTATCTGCATGCCGGCGCCGGCCGCCATTACCCAGTAGCTGGCGTCCCTGCTGTAGAAATGCCGGCCGGTGGCCGTGTTGTACAGGCCCTGCATCGCGTTCTGGTTCCTGAACCAGCCGTTGTTGTAGATATCCGTAACGGTTTCCGAACCGTTGTTGACCAGCGAACCTATGTTGGTCAGCGCCCCGGCGCCGAAATTAGCGCCGCCGTAGAGCCAGTTGAAGCCGGCGCTGTAAATGCCGCTGGGATGCCAGCTGGCGGCGCCGGTGCCGCCCACGTTGCCGTTGCCCTGGAAGCCGTACGCGATAACGTTGCCGACCGCGGTAACGGTGCCGGCCGTTCTGAACGCGCCGTCGCTGGCGCGGATCTCGGCCATAACGGTGGGCTGGCCGCCCGAGGCGCCCGATTCCCAGGTCCAGCCGTAACCGGCCACGTTCTCTACGAAGCTGTGCAGGCCCCAGGACGTGACATAAGCGCCGGCGGGAGCGGTAATGTTCCCCGTGGGGCCGCAGCCGGCCGTACCGGCCGCGCACATATATTCAGCCCACGCGGTAAAGCCGGGAGAGTACCAGGAGATGCCGCGGCCTGCGGCTGCGTTGCGGTTTATGAAAATATTCGCCCCGCCGCTGAAGGTCTGCAGCCCGTTCCAGGTGATGGCCGGCGCCTGGGTGGTGGCCAGCGTGGGATTAGGATAGGTGCCGGCCAGCCCCCCGCCCGCCGGCCCGGCAGGAGGAACGTTGGTGAGGCCCGCGCCGTTGCCTATGAACGCGGTGGCGGTCACGGTGCCGTTCACGTCCAGGGCGGTGCCGGGGTTCGGCTTGCCGATGCCTACGCTGCCGGTGGTGGTGATGGTGCCCAGGGAGTCCTCGACAATTACGTTATTGGTGTTCCCGGTCTGGACGGGCGTGGTCTCACCCTTGACCCAGGTGAAGGCCGCGGGGTCCTTGGCGTTCCAGCCGACGTACTCGGCGGTAAAGTGGCTGTAGTACCAGGCCGACCAGGAGGGCGTGCCCAGCCGGATCACCACGTAGTTGGTGCCGCCGCGCAGCTCCGAACCTATCTCGACGGGCAGGTCGGTGCCTTCGGTATGGCAGTCGGTGGTGATAAGCCCGCTGGCGCTATACGCGTAGCCGCCGCACAGGATAGTGCTGACTTTCCCGCCGTTGCCGTATTCGTACCCCTTGATGGTGATCTGGAACATGTTGCCTTCGTTGGCGACTATCGGGGTAACCAGTTTCAGGTAGCCGGTGAACGTGGCGCCGATGTTGAACCAGGGCAGGTTCGTTATGGACTGCCCCCCCTGCGCCGCCAGCGCGCCCGTCATTTTTATGTTGCCGCCCACCTCGAGCTGCTGGGTGGACGGCGTCATGCCGATGCCCACCTTGCCCCTGAAGTAGGCGCCGTGGTCGGCGCCGTTTATTTCAAAGCTGGAGAGGCCGCCGTTCACGCCCACGGCGAAACCCTGGCCCGCGCCGTTGGAGTAGGTGAGGAACTGGGTGTGGGAAGTGGCCAGCGCTTTGGTGAAGCCGGGAGCTACCGCCATGCCTATGCGCCAGTTGGGGTCGCTGTTGGTCCAGTCGTAGAGCGAATAGCCGCTGCTGCCCT
>JAPLKJ010000154.1 GCA_026388125.1 Elusimicrobiota bacterium | reverse complement strand
AGGCCGCGGCCGGCCAGCCGGGCAAAGAACGGCTGGCGGTGGCGGCCTTTTCCCGCGGCGGCGAGGCTGCCGCGGCGGAAGCCGACGCGGTGCGGGGCCTTGTTGAGACCGAGCTGGCGAAGACCGGGAAATTCCTCCTGGCGCAGCGCGGCCCGGCTTTCGTCCTTAAAGAAAAGAAGCTGGCCGCCTCGGGCCTGCCGGCCGAGATGCAGGCCGCGGAGCTGGGACGCTTTTCCCAGGCCTCTTCCGCCGTCTTCGGGCTGGTTTACAAGGATAAGAACGGTTATGTCATAACCGTAAGGCTGGTAGATCCGGTTTCAGGCGAGATCCTGCGCTCCGAGAGCGCCCAGGCCAGGCAGGATTATTTTTTCAGCGACGCCGCCCGCCGCCTGGCCGCCGCCCTCACGAAATAATTACGGGCCGGCTCCGGCGCGCAGCCGGGCGTCGATGACCTTAAGCATGGCGCCGTGGATCCGCCCGTTGGTGGCCAGGTTCTCGCTGCCCATGGAGGCGATATCCTTCCAGGCGCGGCCCGTGAAATCCGTAACTTTACCCCCCGACTCTTCCACTATCAGCTTCCCGGCGGCCACGTCCCAGGGCTTCAGGCCGAATTCCCAGTAGCCGTCGGTGCGGCCGGCCGCCAGCCAGCACAGGTCCAGCGAGGCCGCTCCCATGCGGCGCACGTCGTGCGAGATCTTCATGAAATCGGAAAAAAAGCGGCAATAGAATTCCGCCCGTTCGGCGCGGTCATAGGCGAAGCCGGTAACCAGCAGCGCGCGGGAAAGGGCCGTGACCCCGGAAACCGCCAGTTTCTTTCCGTTGATAAAAGCCCCGCCGCCTTTGCCGGCCAGAAAAAGTTCGTTCCTGAACGGGTCGTAAACCCCGCCGGCTTTTATAACCCCCCGCTCGGAAAAAGCTATGGAGACAGCCGCCGCCGGGAAGCCGTGCGCGTAATTGGTGGTGCCGTCCAGCGGGTCTATTATCCACAGGCGGCCGTTGGGCGTTTCCCGCAGCGGGCTTTCCTCCGCCATGAACCCGTCGCCGGGGAAAGCCGCGCCGATCACGCGCAGCACCGCTTTCTGCGCGGCCAGGTCGGCCTCGGTGAGCAGGTTCGCGCGGCCTTTGAGCTTATAGGTTACCTTGCGGAATTTCGCGGCGAGTATTTTTCCGCCGGCGGCGAGCGCGGCTTTAAGAACGGGCAGCTCTTTCATGTTCTTTTCCCGCCGAGCGCCAGGCGCGCGGCCGCTTCTTCGGCCGGCATCGCCGGCGTTATGAACGTGAGCCCGCGGCCCGGCAGGGCGCGCCGCGCGGCTTTCTCGAACCCTTTTCTGAAAAAAGCGTTGTCCATGAGGCCCCCGGCCAGCGCCACCCGCACCGGCCCGCGGCCCGCGGCCGCTTTGATAAGGGCCGCCAGCTCATGCATGGCCGCCGCCGCGATAAGGGAACAGGTCTTGTCACCGCGCCGGGCCCTGGCCAGCAGTCCGGCCGCGTAGGCCGCCGAGCGCCCGTGCCCCATCGGCCCGGCTTCGGCCAGCCGCCCCAGCAGCTTAAGGTATTGCCGCCCCAGCCAGCGCCCTGAGCCCGGATCGCCGGAAGGCGGGTTATAGCCGCCGGTCTTTACGAACGCGCCCGGCCTGCCGCCGAAAACCACGGCGCCGGTGCCGGCTATCAGCAGCAGGCCCGGCCGCCCGCGGAAAGCCGCACGGTGCGCGCCCTCCGCGTCAGAGATGACGTCCCTGAGGTTAAGCTTCCCGGCCAGGGCTTTAATGAGGAAAGGCTTTTTCCAGGTGCGGCTGAACGCGCCGCGCGTGGCAATTACCAGCGGGGCCCGGGCGCCGTCCGGCCAGCCGGCCACAAGGGGCGTAAGTTTCCCGGGCAGGGCCCTGAGCGGCGCCGTTTTGAACCGGGCGGCCTTTATGCGGCGCCAGCGCCTGTCGAAGGCCGCCACCCTGGTCCAGGTGCCGCCCCTGTCCACGCCGATGGCCGCTATGGTGCTTTTTTTGCGCTTTGCAGGCATATGAAATATGTCGTTATTCAGGGCCGCCGCCTTGTCCGTCCCCTTATTGACGACGGGCAATATTTAATGATAACATATAATTATACAAGCAGTCCTTATGATAAGACAGTCAGACGGCGTAAGTCTCTCGGCCATAATCAACCCCGAAAATATTTATTTCCTGGAAGGGAAGCCTTCCCGGGAGGAAGTGGTGCGCCGGCTCGCGGAGAAGATCCTGCCGCAGGTTTCCGGC
>JAPLKJ010000130.1 GCA_026388125.1 Elusimicrobiota bacterium | reverse complement strand
TGCGCGCCGCCTACATCATCAAGTGCGAAAGCGTGGTGAAGGACGCCGCCGGCAACGTGACCGAGGTGCACTGCACCTACGACCCCGCCACCCGGGGCGGCGACGCTCCCGACGGCCGCAAGATAAAGGGCACCATCCACTGGGTTTCCGCGCAGCACGCGGTTACGGCGCAGGTGCGGCTGTACGACGCGCTGTTCACCAAGCGTGACCCCGACGACCTGGAGGAAGGGCATGATTTCAAAGAGAACATGAACCCCAACTCGCTGGAAGTCCTGGAGAAGGCCCGCCTTGAGCCGTCGCTGGCCGGGGCGGAGGCCGGCTCCAGGTATCAGTTCGAGCGGCTGGGCTATTTCTTCGTCGATCCCAAGGACTCCAAACCGGGGGCGCCGGTGTTCAACCGCACCGTTACCCTGAAAGATACCTGGGGCAAGATAGGAAAAAAAGATAAATGAAAAAGATAAAAAGCGTTCTTCTTTTTTACAACTCCAGGAGCCGCAAGGCGCTGAAATACGCCGCTTCCATACAGCGCAGCCTGGCGGCCGGCGGCGCCAAGATACTTAAGCTCTGCGTAAACGACCCCTGCCGCGAGTTCGGCCGTGCCGACGCGGCCGTGGCCGTGGGCGGCGACGGTACCGTGCTGTACGCGGCCCGCCACGTTATAAAGCGCGGCATCCCGGTGCTGGGCATCAACGCCGGCGGCCTGGGCTTCCTGAGCAGCATCGGGCAGAAGGAATTCCTGAAGAACTCCGCCCTGTTCCTGAGCGGCGGCTTTACCAGGATAAAACGAAGCCTGCTCAGCGTCAGCGTTATGCGCGGCGGCAAAACCGTTTCCGGGCCGCTCCCGGCCCTTAATGACTGCGTGATACGCAGCCCCGAGGCGCGCGCTTTCGTGCTGCAGGCGTCCTACGGCGGGCAGTTCCTGTCCGAGTATTTCGGCGACGGGCTTATCGTCTCCACGCCCAGCGGCTCTACGGCCTACAGCCTGGCCGCCTCGGGGCCCATAATAATGCCAGACCTCGAGGTGTTCCTGCTTTCGCCCATCTGCCCGCATACGCTTACCCACCGGCCCATAGTGCTGTCCGCGCTGGGCGAGCTGCGCGTGGCGGTGCAGGGCGGGCGCTCCGGCCCGCAGCCGCTCACGCTTTCGCTGGACGGCCAGGAGAATTTCCGGCTCGAGCCAGGCGACGAAGTGGTGGTGCGCAGGTATCCGCGCAGTTTCCAGATGCTGGCGCCGCGCGGCTTCTCGTACTTCGACATGCTGCGCCGCAAGCTGAGCTGGGGAGAGAGATAAGCCCGAAGCCCTGTCAGCGGACGTTCTATGCTGAAAAAGTTGTCGATAAAGAATTTCGCGGTCATCGATATCCTGGTGCTGGAACCGGCCCCGGGGCTTAATGTTTTTACCGGTGAGACCGGGGCGGGCAAATCCATAATCATTTCCGCGCTGGGCTTCCTGCTGGGCGAACGTTCGGGCTCGGATATTTTGCGCCCCGGGGCTGCCGCCGCGGAGGTGGAGGGCGAATTCCTGGCCGAGAACCTGCCGCAAAAGCTCGCCGAGCGCTGGGGCGTTAAGAACGGCGCGCTGTCCGTGCGCCGGCAGGCCGATCCCAAAGGCCGTACCCGGGCCGCGGTCAACGGCGCGGCCGCAACGCTCTCGCAGCTTTCCGAGCTGGGCGGCTACCTGGTGGATTTCCACGGCCAGAACGAGCACCAGAGCCTGCTGAAGCCCGAGGTGCAGCGCGAGCTGCTGGACCGCTACGGCAAGTTTGAGAAAGAGGCCAAAGCCGTGGAAGAGGCCTGGGGCGCCGCCCACGCGCTGGAGGACAGCCTCAACGCCGTGTCCATGTCGGAGGACGAGCGCGCCCGCCTGCTGGACCTGTACCGCTTTCAGCTGAACGAGATCGAATCTGCGAATTTAAAAGAGGGGGAGGAAGAGGAGCTGGAAGCCCTCTGGCCCCGCCTTAAGAACTCCGAAAAACTTTTTACGCTGTCCGGCGAGGCTCATTCCCTGGTGGACGACGCGGCCGGCGGCGCCGAGAAAGCGCTGGAAAGGCTTAAAAGCCTGTCGGCCATCGATCCTACCGCCGAACCGCTGACCGCCCGGCTGGCTTCGGCGGCCCTGGAACTGCGCGACCTGTCCGGCGAGCTGCGCTCCTACGGCAAAGGGGTGCATTCCGACCCCGGCGAGGTGGACCGCTGTTTGTCCCGGCTGGAAAAATTCAAGACTTTGAAGAAAAAATACGGCGCCGACATCCAGGCCGTGCTGGCCAAGGCCGAGGAACTGCGGGTAAAGGTGAACGGCCTGGAGGACCTTACGCTGGACCGCTCCGAGCTGGAGAAAAAGCTGGCCGCGGCCCGCGCCAAACTGGAGAAACTGGCCTTCGCCCTGCACGAGCATCGGCAGGCCGCCGCCGGAAAACTCTCGGCCGAGATACTTAAAGAGGCGGAAGGCCTGGGCTTCAAGGAAGTGCGCTTTTCCGTGGACGCGGCTTACGACGAGGAAGCCATAACCTCGGCCGGCGGCGACTCCGTGGAGTATCTTTTTACCGCCAATCCCGGCTACCCGCTCAGGCCGCTGCGCTACACCGCCAGCGGCGGCGAAATGGCGCGCATAATGCTGGCGCTCAAAACGGTACTGGCGCGCGCCGACCACATAGGCGCGCAGGTGTTCGACGAAGTGGACGCCGGCGTGGGCGCCGTCACCGGCCGCCTGGTGGGCCAGAAGCTGGCCAAACTGGCCGCGCATAAACAGCTTTTCTGCATCACCCATCTGCCGCAGGTGGCCGCTTTCGGCGGCACGCATTTCTTCGTGGAAAAAGCCGTGCGCAACGGCGTGGCCGCGGCGGCCGTAACCCGGCTGGGCGCGCAGGCCCGCGAGCTGGAAATAGCCCGTATGCTGGGCGGCAAAAAACAATCTTCGGAGCTGGGTCTTAAACACGCCCGCGAACTTATAGCCGAATCAGAAAACTGACATAAGAGAGGATCCTGCAACATGGAAGTAAGAACACGCTTCGCTCCCAGCCCTACCGGCTATATGCATATCGGCAACCTGCGCACCGCCCTGTACGCGTACCTGCACGCGCGCAAGAACAAAGGCACGTTCATCCTGCGCATAGAGGACACCGACCAGGCCCGGCTGGTGGAGGACAGCGTTAAAGTCATCTACGAGAGCCTCAGGGTGACCGGCCTGGAGCACGATGAGGGCCCCGATATTGGCGGGCCGGTGGGGCCTTACGTGCAAAGCGCGCGGCGCCCGCTCTATAAAGAGTACGCCGAAAAACTGCTGAAAGAGGGCCACGCCTACCGCTGCTTCTGCGAGAAGCATGAGAAGACGGAGAATCCGGCCGAAGAAGAACATGAAGGCGTTATCCTCGGTTACGACGGGCGCTGCCGCAGGCTGTCCGAGGCCGAAGTGCAGGAGAAGCTCGCCAAGGGCCTGCCCTATGTAATAAGGCAGAAGATAGACCATGAAGGCCGGACCACGTTCAAGGATTTCGTGTACGGCGAGATAACCGTGGAGCACAAGCAGCTCGACGACCAGATCCTGCTCAAGCGCGACGGCTATCCCACTTATAATTTCGCCAACGTGGTGGACGACCACCTGATGGGTATTACCCATGTGATGCGGGGCTGCGAGTACATCTCCTCCACGCCGAAGTATATCCTGCTCTACAAGGCCTTCGGCTGGGAGGCCCCGGAGCATATCCACCTGCCGCTTATCATGAACGCCGACGGCCACAAGCTTTCGAAGCGCGAGGGCAGCGTGGCGCTGTCCGATTTCCTGGACAAAGGCTATCTGCCCGAAGCCATCCTTAACTACATCGCGCTGCTGGGCTGGAACCCCGGCACCGAGCAGGAGTTCTTCACCAAGGCCGGCCTCATCGAGAAGTTCGATATAGCCAGGATAGGCAAGTCGCAGGCCTGTTTCGACGAGAAAAAGCTTTCCTGGCTCAACGGCCAGCATATAAAAGCCCTGAAGCCCGAAGCCGCCCACGCACTGTTCCTGCGGTTCTACCCCGAGAAAACACAGAAAGATTTCGACGTCGTCAAGCTCAGCGGCCTGATACAGGGCAAGGTTGAAAAGCCCTCCGACATCCCGCCGATGGTGGCTTTCCTGACCGAACTCGACGGTAACTACTCCACAGAGCTCTTTATTAATAAGAAGAACAAGACCACCCTGGAAGGCAGCCGTGCCGTCCTCACAGACCTCCAGGCCATCCTTTCAGCCCTGACCGCCTGGGACCACGCCGCCGTCTACGGCGCCGTGAATTCCTATGCCGAGTCCAAAGCCAGCAAGATAGGCCCCATAATGTGGCCCCTGCGCATAGCCCTTTCGGGCCTGGCCGTAACCCCCACCGGCGCCATAGAAATAGCCGAGCTCCTGGGCAAGGAAGAATCCCTGCGCCGGATCTCGGTGGCTATCGGGAGACTATAGATTTCAAGGGTTCGGAGCCGCCAGCGCATTATATAACAGCAGTACAGTCTTGACGGAGGGGACAGCCTGGGGCGGGGTTAGCAAAACCTTCGCGGAGGCTGCCGCTTGCGTAAGCGCGGCAGCCGAGTGATGAGGTGCGGCCACGGTGTGGCCGACACCGCGTTTTGATAACCCCGCCCCAGGCTGGCACCGACTTAGCATCTCGCGGTCCCCTCTTTTCTTCGCTGCCGGTTCTGCCCGGAGATCCGCGTAACAATTTAGCCACAAGTTTGTCCCAAATCCTAAATACAGGGTTTGTACACTTTACCTGTAATGAAATACTGG
>JAPLKJ010000024.1 GCA_026388125.1 Elusimicrobiota bacterium | reverse complement strand
TCGGGATACTTGGTGATTATCTCTTCCAGCCTGATCATGGCGATGGTCTCGTCATTGTCCGTGTATTCCGCGATATCGGCCAGCAGCAGCTTGGCTACCGCTATGGTGTCGGGGGTCCTGGGGGTCCGGGCGATAGCCCTGGCGGCGACCGCGTCCAGCTCTTTAGCGGCGGTCGTGCAGTTCTTCAGATCGCCCTTCAGCCCGCTCAGCGAACGGTCCAGGGAGCCGCCTTCCTTATTCTCAAGTATGCGGGTAACGTTCCACAGCGAAAGGTTCACGCGCTGCATCTTGCCTTTGACCGCCACCATTTTAAGGGAAAGCGTCGCGAGGCCGCTCAGCATATCGGGATGCAGGGTCTCACGCCCTGCCGCAGCCGGCGCCGGTACGGAATTCTTAACGTACTGCATCTGGGATTCGAAACTGCCCGCTTTTACGGAAGAAGAAAACACCGCCGCTATCAGGGCCGCCGCCGCCAGACTGGTTATTTTTTTCATTTTATTATCTCCTGTTAGTTTCTGCCGCTTCGCTTGCCTATGGTGAGCGGACCGTTCTCCCGGGTTTGCGCCTAAACGCGCCTGCTAAAGCCACCCGATCCCTGCACTGCTTGTTGCGCTACTATAGTTTAGCTTGAACAGCGACGTGAGCAAAGAAGCGGAATGCCCAAGCCGGGCGCCTATTTTGACCCAGGAGCGGCAGTTAAACGAACCGCATTTTGTTAAACCGATGGTTAAACCGATATTAGATACCTTCGGGACACCTCACGCTGCACCAGTGAAAAACGCGCGCGAAGGA
Source organism: Elusimicrobiota bacterium (assembly GCA_026388125.1). Lineage (GTDB taxonomy): Bacteria > Elusimicrobiota > Elusimicrobia > Elusimicrobiales > UBA9959 > UBA9959. Next base: position 1,779 of record JAPLKJ010000024.1, on the reverse strand, counting down.
TATGAGCACGGACATCGCCCCTGACGTATTGGCAGCTACCGCTAAGCCGGACCCCGGGAGCCGTGACCTTCCAGCGCGCAATGACGGCGGATATATTCAACAGTTGACCTTCCCGCGTTTATTGGAGCACGCCGGATCGTTGGAACATTGACAACCTTATTAGGACTGGTATACTTTAAGCGTGAGGGAAAAGTTATGCTGAGGTCCTTGTGCGTATACCTGCTGCTCTGCGCCGCCGCAGTCAGCGCGGCCGCATACGACTGCACCGGTGCGGACCGCGCGTGGTGCCGGCTGAGCGCGCACCTGGGGGAGTTGCCCAACCTGGCCTCCTTTCTCGGCGGTTCCGGGGAGACCGGACGCAGGTTCGCGAACGCCGCCTTCAACAGCGCCGGCAGTCAGCAATACGAATGGACGCTGTTCAACGATCTGCTGGGCGGCGGTAAGGGTGACCCCGGCGGCCGGCTGATACGCTCCGCGCTGGCCAGGCTGCCGCCGGAGCAGTGGTACTACGTGATAAGGCTCGAGGACCAGCGCCGCATACTGGCCGGCATGGGCGGCGGCGTGTACGGGAATTTCGTCGAAGGCGTGGGGAACCTGGTGCGCCCGGAAAAATACCGGATGAACACGATGAAATGCTTCGAGCAGGCCGGCACGCTGATAAGGAACGCGGAGCCCATAAAGGGCTCCGGCCGGCCGCGCGGGGTGTTCAACGCCTGGTCCGCCCTGCCGGTGACAGCGCGGTTCCGCAAGCTCAACGAGCACACCGCGCCGTGCTTCCGCTTCGACGGGCCCGGCGGGCCGGTGGAGATAGTGGCCGATCCCTGGGCCAACGTGCTGGTGCCGGCGCGGGCCTGGTGGGGAAAGTTCGATCCGTCGGTGCCCAAGGCGCTGGCGGGACGGCCGGGAGTATGCGGACCGGATTATGACGAGTGGGACGGTGAGCGTGCGCGGGCCCTGGTGGAGGCCGAGGACAGGGCCGCCGCGCGGCAGAAGGCCCAGCTCGATAAGATAACGAACGTGTTCGGGAAATAGGCCGGAAAAAGCGGCGAAATTGTCAGGGAATATAAGAGCTGTTAGCCGAAGTGGTTCAAGAGCTGCACAAGTTTTTCCCTTCAAATATACCCGCCGCCGGGCCAAGCTCGCTACGCCATTTGGAGTCTTTATGGTGAAAAATACGGATCTTACTTACGCCGTTCCTTCAGCGATGATCCGCGAACTCAGAGCGGAGTAACGGAACGGAATGCCCGATCCGCGCGCCTATTTTGCCCCGGGAGCCGCGAAAAGATAAACCGCTTTTTGTTAAACCAATGATTAAGCTAATTTTATATACTGAGTGGCATGAACGCCATTAATTCCTTCGGCCGTGTACTGTCCAGGATCAGGAAGGAGCGAGGCTACACCACCGCGCATCAATTCTTTAAGAGCGTCGGTGGAAGCAAAACCCTAGGCTTCTCTTTCGTGAGCTATTGGGACCTGGAACGCAACAAGAAACTCCCGAAGAGCTGGCGCATTAAAGCGCTGCTGGCGGCCCTCGACATAGATCAGGATTCACCGCTGGCCAAGGAACTGATCCTGGCTTATTTCCGTACACTTTCAGGTTCTGATGAACTGGCCCGCACCCTGGCGGCCCCTGCCGCTGTAAGCGCCGACCTCCCCAGCCGCGAACTTGCGGAAGCGGCCGCACATCAGGCGCAAGCACGGCGCAGCGTTAACCTTACGCTGGAACAATGGAAACTGCTCTCAAAAGACCTGGTTACGGACATTACCAATGATGTGCTG
>JAPLKJ010000112.1 GCA_026388125.1 Elusimicrobiota bacterium | reverse complement strand
GGCAGCCGAGTGAGGAGGGGCGGCCACGGTGTGGCCGACCCCGTGTTTTGCTGGCCCGGTCCCCGCGCCGCCCTTAAGGCCCGTTTAGGCCTTGATCCTTTTGTCTATCACGTTGCGGATCTTGCCGGTGCGCTGCACGCGCTCGATGGTGCCGGGTTTGAGCGGCTCTATCTCCGGCCTTTCCAGCCAGCGCATGCGCACGCTCTCGCTCAGGTCCTCGCAATTCTTCTCCAGCTCGCGCCACAGCAGGTCGGACAGCTCGCCGGCCCGCGCCAGCGCCGCCGGGTCCTTCACTTCCACGCGTATCGCCAGCGTATCCCTGGGGCCTTTCTTGGCGATCACCACCTGAAAATTAAAGCTCAGGTCCGGCACACGGCCCACCGCGTTCTGAATATCGTTCACGAACAGATGCGCCCCGCCCACGTGAATGCGGTCGTCGCAGCGCCCGAGGATCTCGAACAGCGGCTCCTTCCTGCCGCAGGCGCAGGGCTTCATTATCCAGCGCCCAAGATCGCCCACCCGGTAGCGGATAATAGGCATGCTCTTCTTGGAAAGGCAGGTCACCACCAGTTCGCCCACTTTCCCATCATCCACCGGCTGCATGGTCTCCTGGTCCACGAACTCTATGAACTGGCTGGAAGAGAACAGGTGATGCTGCGCCTTCACGCACACCGGGCACTGGAACCCCACCACGCCGGCGTCCGCCGTAGCGTAAGCGGCCGAGCGCACCAGCACGCCGGGGAACACGCTGTCGAAGAATTTCACCATTTCCGAACCCACGTACTCGCCGCCGTAAAAGATCTTCGTTAGGCGGAGCTTCTGCCGGGAGGGGTTCGCCTTCACATATTCGGCCAGCTTCATCAGGAAGGATGGCAGGCCTACCACGCCCGTAACCTTGAAGTCCTCGAGATAGCCCACTATATTCTCGAGCGGCAGATTACTGCCCACCGGCACCGAAATGGCCTTGGTGTAGGCCAGGGCCTTCTCCACCGACAGCCAGCTCGACCACAGGTTCCCGGCGATGAACAGGTTGGCTATGGTGTCGTTCTCGTTAAGGCCGGCCGCCTCCATGGTGAAGGCCAGCATCAGGCAGGTGTGGTCGTACTCGTGCTGGTCGTAAAAAATATACTTGGGCTGGCCGGTGGAGCCGCCGCTGGCGAAATAAATGCCGCGCCGCATCTTCGACGTGAGCAGGTCGGAGCTGTCCGGCGGGGTATTATCCAGCACATGGCGTTTCTCGAGGAAGGGCACCTTGGCGAAATCGGCGTAGCTCGCTATCCTGGGCACGCCCTTGAAATGGCGGCCGTAGAAAACGCTGCGGCTCCTCGCGTGTTCCACCATCTCGCTGAGGCGGTCCAGCTGCGAGGGCTTTTCCTCTATGGGCAACCAGTTCACCAGGGACATCATCGGGAAGATACCGTCGTGCGGGGAGCCGTTGGACTCCTCCAGCATGCGCCCCAGCCGCACTATGCGTGCTATGCCGGCCGGGCCGAGCACTTCCATAACTTTCTTGCGCTCTATGGACCCGCCTACGCCTACGGTCTGTATATAGCCGCGCATCGGCAGCAGCCGGTCCCTGACTTCCTCCAGGCTTTCCACGGTCTTCACGTAAAGCACGCGGTTGAGCGGCGATACGCGGTACACGGGGTCATGCTCGTAGATCACGGTCCAGTCGGTCTCCGGCGCGGAGCTTTCGTAGGAGGCCGCACCGAGTGCCGCGTCCACCCGCGCCAGCTGCCGGGCCTTGGTTATCTCCACCTGCTCGTCGGCGGACAGCTTCCCCGGCGGCAGATCTTTGGCCAGCTGCGCGAAATGTTTTTTCGCGCACTTAAGGAAATCCGCGGCCAGCGCCTTGTGCTTTTTGGCCGGCGCTATGAAATAAAGGGTATGCAGCGAAGAGCAGGCGGCCTGGTCCCACAGCGAGGCGTCGGTGGCCGCGCGCTGGGCCACGGCGTCCATGCCCTCGTTCACCACGCAGCTGTCGAAGACCACGCCCACGCTGGTCTTCGGACCGAAGCCCTCCACCCGCACGTCTATGGGGGCTATTTTGCGGTAGGACTGCACCGCGTCGTAGCCGCCCCAGACGAAGACCGCGTTCACGTTCTTCAGCGCGGCCTCTTCCAGCCCCTGGCTGCCGCCTTTCCAGCAGATCACTGCGGCCGACTTCGAGAGAATGCCTTTCTCGTCCACCTCTTTCAGCGCGTCCATAAAAATATTTATGAAGTTGGAGCCCGACGAGGAAAGCTTCACGATGTTCACGTTCTTGGTCAGGAAGCCTATCACCAGCGAGTCCAGTATGCCCAGAAAAACGTTGCCGGCGCCCACATGCAGCACCACGCCCTTGGGCATGGCCCTTAGTAGGCCGGAATAGCCGCGGCGCTCCACCGTGGCTTCCAGCGCGTACGGCAGGAACAGCTCCATGTTCATGCGCTTAACCATGGCGTGCTTGTCCAGCAGTTCCGGTATCACGTCCAGGCTTTTGTCTATCACCGGCTCGGAAAAAGTTATGTGCTCCTTGAGATGGGCCAGCGCCGCTTTGCGGTACTTGGTGCCCGGCGCGAACAGCTTGCCGGCTTTGGCCAGCGTGTCCGTTATGTACTCGCGCGAGGCCCGGCGCATCATTTCGCGGGCGGCCTGGGCCTGCAGTCCTATTTTTTCAAGCTCCGCGGGCGTCCAGACGGTTTTATCCGATACTTTGCCGAACAAATATGTGTTATGGATTTTCATAGCATCGTGGCGGCGGAAATGGCGCATCCTTTCAGTTTCGTTACTCCGGCGCGGCCTTTTATCTCCAGCACCGGGCCGGGCAGGCCGCAGGCGCAGCGTTTGCGCAGCAGGCCGAAATCGGAGGACAGCACGGACAGCGAAGGGTAGCTGGTGAGATACGGCGTTATGAACTGGAGCAGGCCGGTCTGGTCGTAGCCGAGCGGCTCCAGCGTGCCGGGATGCCGCGCGATAATGCGGCCGTAATTCGGCACATGGAAGTTCCCGAGCCGGCAGTCCACGTAAGGCACGCCGTGCTCCACCATGCCGAAAAGGTCCCGCACGTTCTCCACGGGGATGCCCAGGTTGTCGGCCAGGATCTTGCGGTAAACCTTCTTGTCCATGGCCTCGTCGGCCAGCGTTTTCCAGCCGCCGCCGGTAACCACGCTGGAGCCCGGGTTAAGCCGCGGGTACCGGCCGAAGCGCCGCCTGAACTCCTCGGTCAGCTTCAGCGCGAAAGCGGGGAAGCCTACCAGCCGCACCAGGCTTTGCGAGCCCTCGAACTTTTTCATGGCCGAGACCGCGCCTTCTATGTCGAAGTAAAAATCGTTCTTCGTCCTGCTCCAGCGGAAGGTGTAGAAGATCTCCCCTTTTTTCGTGAAGCCGGAGAGCAGCTTGTCGGTCCAGGCGGTGCCCAGGTCCTTGGCCACTTCGGGGTCGTAAGTGAAGCAGATATAATCGTGCGCATGCCCCAGGTCGGTGAGGCCCAGCCCCTCGAACACCTTCCAGGCCATGCGGCGCACCCGCATCAGCGACCCCTTGTCCAGCTGCATACGGCTGCGCTGGCCGGAGGTGCCGCTGGATTTCAGCTCCAGTGCGATCTTCGAGATCGGCAGCGTGGTCAGGTCGCGCTCCTTGAGCGCGGAGACGAAGAGATAGGGGATGCCGGCGATATCCCGCTCCGTTCTAACCGTTGCGGGATCGAAGCCTTCGGCCTTGTAAAGAGCCTTCAGCACGGGGGCGCGCGAGCCCTGGAAAGCCAGCGCCGCGCGCATGGCGGCGCAGAAGGCTTTTGAGGTCCCGGGGGAATACTCGAAAGCCGGGGTTTCGAACAGCGCGTCTATCGCAGCCCGGCTCTTGAGCGGCGCGTAACAGGGCGGAAGGCGGTCTTCAACGGAAAGGTCTGCCATGGTACCCCCTATTTCGGCTCTGACTTAAAAACCAGCTCGATATAATTCTCGCGCCACAGCTTCAGGTACTCGCGCAGGAAATTCTTATACAGCGAGATGATCTTGACGTTGCGGAAGTCCAGCACGTCGAAGGTGCGGGAGAACACTATGCAGTCGTACCGCTTGCCGCCCATGCGCTTGGCGCAGGGGAAATAAGCGCTGGGGATGAAGCGGGCGTCCAGCGCGTCCCGCTGTATGGCCGGGGAATAGGCGTCTATGATGACCTCGACGTAAGCCATGTCCAGGTCGCTCACCTTGCGGGCCACGCTTTCCAGCACCACGGCGAAGCTGGCCTCATTGGTAACGCCGCCCACGATCACGCTGTACTTGTCCTTCTGGCTGTAGGTCAGGTACACCTCGGTCCCCTGGTCGGGCGTGATCAGCAGCAGATTGGGCTCATGGAAAGGCATCACGATATGCTCGAAGAAGCTGGTGTGCTTGGTCTTGCGGTAGCGGGCCTTCACGAACTCGGGGGCGGTGATGACCTCGAAGTTGAGCAGCGGGATCCTCTGTTTATGGTCGCTGTAGTCCCCCTTCACGTTCTTTACCTGCGCCGGCTCCAGCTTTATCTGCTTGCGCACTATTTCGTAGAACGGCTCCACCTCCGGTATAATGCGGGGGATCTTCCTGCGGCACTGCAGCGCCCTATCTGTAAAGTAAGCGGTGAGGCAGTGGGTCTCGTTGTCCTGCACTTTATGAGTATTGGGGAAAATGCCCAGCTTGATGAAGCCGAGGCTCTCGGTCAGCCGCTGCGGGGCGTGGTTCGCCGTACGGGTGGTGGCGTAGACCAGGTCCACGAGATTCTTATTGACCGTGATATCGTCCAGGACCAGCTTCATCATCATGAAAGCCAGGTTGTGCTTCCTGAACTCCTGGCTGACCACGGCGCCGAAGGCCTTCGAATTCCTGTAGAACATATCCAGCGCGTAGACCAGGCTGCCTACCACCCGGCCCTGGCATTCGGCCACCAGCCAGTAATAGTCGTTATCCTCAATGGCGTGGCGCATCAGCCCCTTATCCATTATTATCGGGATCGGGTAGGAGGCGCCGTACACCTCGGCATACAGCATCTGTATGCGGCGCATGTCCTGTACCTTGGCCAGCCGTATTATGATGTCGGGTTTACCCTCGGTCTTAATTACCCTTTCTATTTTTTTAAGCGCCATATTGCTCCCCGTAACCCTTTTGATAGGTACAAATGTACAACACAGTATACAAAAATGGAACAGCTATCCTGAATGATGGAGCTCAGCAAAGAACCCGGGCACGCTTAAGAACCTCAGGGCTTCCGGTCCCATGGCGGTTCCTTACCGGATACTTTCAGCCACGATAGCTGCTCGAATCTTTTCGGACCGTGGCCGGTAGCCATGGTTATGTCGGAAAAGCCTTTTTGATGCAGTTCTTTGGCGATATCCGCTCCGGAGACGCCCTCGCCCAATTCGGAGTCTATATAAACAGGCGTATCTTTGGACAGGGTTTCGGCCGCGAGCAGGAATTCCCCGGCATTTTTATATGTCTTCAGTTCTATCCCCGCCGACCTGGCGGCCATTTTCCAGTTAAAATTAACCAGGTCGTCATCATCCAGGAGCGCTGCCTGGCGGCCGGCGGGCCAGGGGCTCTTCTTTGTTTTTTCCGACACTGAAACAGGTACGAGGCCGACAAGGTTCTTCGGGATCAGGCGCATCCCCAGTTTTCTGCAGCCTTGCATCACATACGGTTCTTCATAGCGGCTGGTCACCATTATCGCTTTGCCGGCTATCTTCAGCTCCCCGGCAAGGTCCAGGCCGGTTTCCTTATGCCCGAGGAGTTCATAATCTACCAGGTAGACGGCGTCTTCAGCTGCCGCCGGATTTGCTCCGACCCACTGACGCAGCATCTCCGGGGCCGAGAAACTGATAACGTCTATCCCCCGCTCCTTCAGCCGCGCGGATTCGAACAGTCCCTTCCAGACCTGGTGGATGCTAGTGTCGTCGTCAAGAATAACGACATGGGAATCCGCGCGGAAGACAAGCTCCTGAACGAACCAGGCAGGCTGCGCGGCCTGCGGCAGGGTCAGCGTGAGGGTCGTTCCTTTCCCGGCTTCAGAACAGAGGGCAAGGCTTCCTCCCCAGCTTTCCACAGTGGTCCTGGCGTGAAAAAGGCCGAGCCCGGAGCCCCCGGCCTTCCCGTGGGTCTCTCCCATTTGCCCCAGCCTGGCCAGTATTTCCGGCGGGATCCCCCTGCCATCGTCGCGTACCGTGATCGCGATCCTGTCTTTTTCATGGGAGAGACCGAGTATGACCGAACCTCCCCGGTCCAGGGCCTCCACCCCGTTATTGATAAGGTTGGATAACATGCGGCTGAATTCTACCGGCCTGACTTTCGCGAAAAGGCCGTAAGAATCCGGCCCGAGATCGGCTTCTATCGCTACGTCCATACTGTCGCGGAACTGGAGACGTTTTTCCGTGATAACCGGCTCTATCAGGCTGGAGAGCAGGTAAGCTTCCGGCTGCCCGGCGGACGGGCCGCCTTCGGCCTGCCCTGCGGCTGTCCTGGTCTGCCTGTTCTTCTCCAGCAGGCCGTTGGCTATATCCCTGATCCTTCCGGCCGCGCCGCGTATCAGCAGCCGCTTGTTTTCCGGAAGCTGCGACACGTCTTTCAGGGCGGAGTCCAGCGCCGCCAGCGGGCTGCGTATATCGTGCGCGACCTGCGCGGACAACTGCGAAAGGGCGGACAGCCGGGACTGGGATTTTATCGTGTCGTAAGCTTTCCTTAACTTCTCGGCGAATAATTCCGCCTCGTATATGGTCAGCCTGAAACCAGGGGCGGCCGTCGGGGACTGTGGAGCCTCCAGGCCGTCCATCAGCGCGTGGATATCCTCGGAGACCCGGAAAGATATCAGGTTCGCGACGAACCAGACCCCGAACACGATGAAGAACAGCGAGGAGGTCAGATGGAAAAGGTCCTTCGCGACGAAGGCCTGAAGAACGTACAGCAGCAGCAGCACCCCTGCCGTGATCAGACAAACGAACCACACCAGCCTTACCCTGAGGCTGTTCCACCTGGCGAAATGCGGTCTGTCCCGGAGCGGATAGGTCTGCGCGGCCAGTATGGACAACAGGCCCAGCACCCAGCCGCATTCCTGGAATTGTATGCGGCTTTCCATGGTCGCATTGAAGCCTATGGCGAAGGAGGAGATAGAGAGCAGGGTCAGCCCGTTGAGCATGTAGAACCAGTACCGCGAGCGCGCCTTCATCCCCAGCAGCACCGCCAGGGCGATCACTACCGATTCCGCTGAGCCAGGAGGAAGTATCTGGATAATGAGATGGTTGTCAAATTTGCCCGCATATCATATCATAATATAATTGAGCACAGCCGGCCGTAGGCCGGAAGTCAGCGGTTTCCCGGGCCTCCGCGGCATGCCGGGCAACAAGGACCAGGACTCGACAATGAAGATAAAAGAACTTTTAATGATCGCGGCCTCGGCGCTTTCCGCCTGCGGCTGCGCCTCTTTCACCTCCGGCGACGTGCTGGTGGAAAAAGAAACGGCGCAGGCCATGTTCGACGATCATACCCTCGTCCCCTTCGCCGATATACAGCTGTCCTGGATAAATTACCCTTACCGCTCCCCTACCGATTCCATCGCCGGAGAGACCACCGTGGACGACAAAGGCCGGTTCACGGCGCAGCAGGCTAAACCTGTTCAGGCCCCCCCGGAGGACCTGGCAAAACTGGCGAAGCGGGCGCGCGGGATCTTCTCGGAAGCGGGGCTTTACGACAAGCAGAAAGGCCGCGGCACGCTGCGCCTGGCGCTCACCACCGTGAACCGCTGGACCTACGGCGAACTTTTCAGGTCCTATCTGGTGGACACCGGCTTTATTTTCCTTATCCCCTCTTCGCTGCGGGTCAATTACCTGCTCAGCGCTGAATTCGAGACTTCCTCCGGTACGGTGAAAGTGGAAACGCTGGGCCAGAACAAGACCACTTTCCACCTGCTGCTGGCGCCCCTTTACCCGCTGTTCGCTCCCGGCGGCAGGGAAACGGGCCTGCTCAAGCAGATGCTCTGGCGCTGCGCCACCGACACTTACGAACGGCTCAAGCGCTCCGGGCAGGCCGCCCAGCAAAGCCCCGCGGCGCCCGCCGCGGAAGCGCTTCCCGCGGCAATAACCCCGCCGCCGGCGCACAACGCCGCTGCCGAGGCCGAAACGCCCGACGATTAATTTTAAAAACCTGTAAGAATACTAGACGGGCTTGGCCGAGGCTTTCAGCTTACCCACTTCCAGCTTTATCTGATCGTCCATTATCTTCGCGAACAGCAGGGTGTCGTCCGCGCCCAGCGCCATATTGTCCAGGAGGCCGGTATAGGGCTTGAATACCGGAGCTTTGCCGTCCGGCGCCAGACCCGCCTTGGCCAGCACCTTCAGCGCGGTGTCCGGGATCACGGGATACAGCAGTATGGCCGTGTTGATGATGGCCCGCGAGGCCACGTTGAGCACGGTGCCGCAGCGCGCCAGGTCCGTCTTCCTGAGTTTCCAGGGCGCGGTGTCGTTCACGTATTTATTCGCGGCTATGGCCAGCGCCATGGTCTGCGTCAGCGCCTGGCGCACCCGGTAGGAATAGTAGGACTTGCCCACCTCGTCGAACACCGGGGCGAAGCTGTCCAGCAGCGCCTTATCCTCGGGCATAAGCTCGCCGGCGGCCGGGATCTTCCCCTCGAAGTTCTTCTTCATGAAAGAGAAGCACCGGTTGACCAGGTTGCCCAGCGTGTCGGCCAGTTCGTTGTTGCGGTGCTGGAAATCCTCCCAGGTGAACTGCGAATCCGAGGTTTCCGGCCCGTTGGAGGCTATGGCGTAGCGCAGCGCGTCCACGCCGTACTTCGAGAAGAAATCCGCCGTGTCTATGTACCAGCCGTCTGACTTCGAGAACTGCCTGCCCTCCAGGTTGTAGAACTCGTTGCCCGGCACGTTGTCCGGTATGATGTACGGCTTGTCCTGCCCCATCAGCATGGCGGGCCAGACTATAGTGTGGAAGATGATATTGTCCTTGCCGATGAAGTGCACCAGCTTCGTTTCTTTATCGAACCACCAGTCCTTCCAGGCCTCGGGCTTGCCGGCGAGCCTGGCCCACTCCATAGTGGCCGAGATGTAGCCGATGGGCGCGTCGAACCAGACGTACAGCACCTTGCCCTTGGCCTCCTCGAGCGGCACCGGCACGCCCCAGGAGATATCGCGGGTGATGGCGCGCTGCACCAGCCCTTCCTCGATAAGGGACAGCGCCTTGTTCTTCACGTTGGCCTTCCAGTCGGTCTTACTTTCCAGCCATTCCTTCAGCCGGGGCGCGAACGCCTGCAGGTCCAGGAAATATTGCGTGGTCTGGCGTATCTCGGGCGTACGGCCGCACACCTTGCAGGCGGGCTTGACTATCTTCGAGGGGTCCAGCCATTCGCCGCACTTGGTGCACTCGTCGCCGCGCACGTTGTCGGCGCCGCATTTAGGGCAGGTGCCGGAGACGTAGCGGTCGGCCAGGAAGCGGCCGCAGTTGACGCAGTAGAACTGCGCTTCCACCGCCGGCTTGATGCGGCCCTTCTTGTGCAGTTCCAGGAAGAACTCCTGCGCCAGCGCCGTATGTTCGGGGATGGTAGTGCGGGAGAAATGGTCGAAGCGGATGTTCAGCTTGTCGAAGAATTCCTTTATCAGCTTATGGTTCCCGTCGACATAATCCTTGTAGGGCACCCCGGCCTTCTCGGCGTTGATGGTGATGGCCACGCCGTATTCGTCGGTGCCGCAGATGTAGGCGACGTCCTCCCCCTTCTGGCGCAGGAAGCGGGTAAAGATATCGGCCGGCAGGTAGGCGCCGGCGATGTGGCCGAAATGGATGGGGCCGTTGGCGTAGGGCAGGGCGCTGGTGACGAGGTATTTTGACATGATGTTTTCCTTAAAGCTGGCTGGCCGGTCACAGATCCCGCGGCTGCGCCGCAGCACGGTCAATTCCGGGAAATTGATCTTGCGTCACCCTAATTCTATAAAAAAAAGCGGCGGCTTTTTATATTATTACGGTAAAGGGAGGCTTTTGGGAACGGTTCCAGCAGGCGAAAGAACCGGGGCCGGGGAAGGACCTGCGGCAATTCAGCTTATGCCGCCGACCTGCGCGGCATAAGCGCTTATTGAGCCCGGCAGCTTATCAATTCGCGGCGGCTGTCAAAGCATTCCTGTGGGTCAGCCTGGCCAGCGCTGTCTCAGGGGTTTGAGGCAGCCAGTTCACGGCGCCCATGAATTTTCTTTTGCTGTTGTTGTCGGTCGAGGTATAAAGCAGCAGTTGATCCATATTTTCCGAGTTCTGTTCCACGACCGCGTCCGGGTAATGGGCGTCGTTGAACGGTTCACAGACCGAATAGACCTGCCCGGCGATCCCCGCCGTATCCGGAGCCGTTTCAGAGCCAAGAGCTTCTTTGATCTTCAGAAGTGCTCCTGACGCCTCCAGACCGCCCTTCCGGCAGACATCCGGATAGGTAAAACGGAGCGACAGGCCGCTACCCGCCTCCTCCATCTGGCCTATTTCTGTCAATACTTTCCCGGTAAGGTAATATTCCTCTCCCCAATAGTAGTCGAAGTTTATCTGGTCCGTTCTTTTGTCGGCTTTCCTGGCCTTTGCAAGGCTGTCAACGGCCGCGGGGGCGACCTCACAGGGGGATTCTTTGATCGTGTTCAGCCCGTCGGTGAAAAATCTTCCCTCGACTTTTGCGATACAGCCGAATCTGTCCCCGGTTCTTTCTACCGCCTGAACTGCCGAAGCGAAGAGCGACAGGAGCAGTGCCCCGCCAAGAATTATTTCGAAGGGCTGCTTTCCGGATCTTTTCAAGCTTATTTTATTTTTCAGGTCCATGTTCATACAGCCTCCAGCTTTCTGCCCTCATTGGGAACTTGCCCTCGTGTATAGTGTACGGTGCCGTGTTACGATAAAACTCCGGTAAAGCTCATATTTTGTTCAAATCACCGGGGATCCGGCCGGCAGTTTCATCCCGCCGGATATAGCCGCGCTCCGGGCGCCGGACGGCGGCGGCGAGACGGACGGATATCCGTGCTGTTATGCTTGAAAGTTCCCGCGCTGTTCTTTCCTATCCCAGCGTTATACCCACCGGGCAGTGGTCAGAACCCTGCACGTCCGGCAGTATGAAAGCGTCCTTGATCAAGGATGCTTTTTCTTTGTTGATAAAGAAATAGTCTATGCGCCAGCCCACGTTCCGTTCGCGGGCGCGGGTCTTGTAATCCCACCAGCTGTACTGGCCGGGCTCCGGGTGGAAGGCCCGGAAAGTATCCACCCAGCCGAGGCCGGTTATCTTGTCCAGCCAGGCGCGCTCCACCGGCATGAAGCCCGAGTTCTCAACGTTCTCTTTGGGCCGGGCCAGGTCTATCTCATGATGCGCGGTGTTCACGTCGCCGCAGAAAATAACGGCTTTGCCCGCCGCGCGCAGTTTTTCGATATGCTCCAGGAAAGCCCCGTAGAACTCCAGTTTGTAGGCCAGCCGCTCCGGCCCCTGCCCGCCGTTGGGAAAATAAACGTTGAGCAGGTAGAAATCCTTGTACTCCAGCGTTATCACGCGGCCTTCGCGGTCGAAGCGCTCGATCCCGAAACCGTTGACCGCCGCTCTCGGCGCGTTCCGGTAGAAGGCGGCCACGCCGCTGTAACCGGGCCGTTCGGCGCTGTTCCAGGCGGCTTTGTAGCCCGCGAAATCCGTATCCTTAGGGGTAAGCTGGGCGGGACTGGCCTTTACCTCCTGCAGGCCCAATATGTCGGCCCCGGAGCCCAGCAAAAAAGGCCCGAAGCCTTTTTTCAGCGCGGCCCGGTAGCCGTTCACGTTCCAGGAAAGGATCTTTAGCGTCATAAGAATACTTAGCGCGCTGCGCTGCGTAAAAGCGGCGGGCGGCGTACGGTCCTTGGCCAGCGCCGCAGGCAGGTCAGGGCGTTCAGGGCGCGGCGGTTACGGGCTTCTCCCCGGCCGGCTTGGGCGTTTCCTCCGCGGCCGGTTTTTCGGACGGGAGTTTTTCCAGCGCCTCTTTGGCGTCCTGCAGGTAAACGCTCTCGGGGTTGCCGCTGACGAACTTTTCCAGCGCTGCCTTGGCGCCCTTGTTGTCCCCGTCCACCGCCAGCTGGACGGCGTCGGCCAGCTGCTTGCGCTCGGCCTCCAGTTTTTTCTGCGCGGCTTCGGAAACACCTCCTTTCCAGTACAGGGCGTGGGCGTCCGCGCCCTGCTTGGCCCCGCGCACGGCGGCCACGGCCGAAACCCTGTTGCGCGCTTCCAGCTTTTTCTGCACTTTGGTCCTGAGCCCCTTCAGCAGGGTCTCATACCAGCCCCCGCTCTGGTCGGCCGCATATACGGCGTTCACGGAAAACAGCAGCGCCAGCGTTAAAAGTATTTTTTTCATATACCCTCTCATTTCAGCAGTTTATCCCCTATGTTCTTCACTGAAGTAATATTCCCTGGCCTCGTCGTAATTCCCTTTCCTGAAGCGCAGATTGCCCAGATTGTTCAAAGCGGCCGCGTTCACGGGATCTTTTTTCAGCACATTGCCGAAATAATCCGCGGCGGGGCCGTCCTTGTCATACTGCGCCTCAAGTATCCCGAGGTTGGTATTGGCGTCGACATCGTCCGGGCTGTTCAGCAGGATCTGCCCGTAGTAGTTCTTGAAATACTCGTAGCGCGTGGTCCGTATGGCGTTTATGGCGTCGGTCACCCGGCGGCCGAACGCGGCCATGTCCAGCTTGGGTTCGAATTCCGTCTCCGGCAGGGTGACGGGCTCGAATTGCTTCAGCGCGTCGCCGACGGGGATCACTTTCACCTCATTGACCATGCTCTTGTAGAGGTCGGCCTCATGCTTCACGGAATCGTAGAAATCCTTGCCGGTCATCGTACCCTCGATACCCACCCACCAGGTGTTGCTGTATTTTATCAGGTACTCCTCCGGGATGCCCACGTTCTTGGCGTCGCTCTCCCCGGTATTGACCATAAGGGCTATATGCCCGGGGTAGTCCAGGACCGCGGTCTCGATGGCGGCGGCCGAGAACACCGCGGCGTAAAGCGCCGCCACGTCGGCGCAGTTGCCGCTCTTCAGCTTGATGGTCTGCCGCGGGAACTGCACGGAATCCAGCGGGAACTCGGCCGAGCCGGAGGACTTCATGGCCGAGAAGGGGCTCACGGGATTAGACTGGTAATTTATGCCGAGCTGGCCCAGGCCCTCCCAGATCATCAGCGCTTCCACCACGGTATCGTTGAGGAAGTCCGCTTTCCCGATGAAGGTCTCTTTATCGCCCAGGATGGAGGACTTCAGCGCTTTGATGGGA
Source organism: Elusimicrobiota bacterium (assembly GCA_026388125.1). Classification (GTDB taxonomy): domain Bacteria; phylum Elusimicrobiota; class Elusimicrobia; order Elusimicrobiales; family UBA9959; genus UBA9959. Next base: position 14,028 of record JAPLKJ010000112.1, on the reverse strand, counting down.
GTATCGCTGGCGGTGACAAAGTTCGCGAGGCGGGCAGAATTATCCCAGATGATGGCGTTCTTGGAAAGCACCTTTATCGGCTGGTTCAGGGTCACGGTCTTTTCAGTCCCGTCCTGGTAATAGGTCAGCGTAAGGTGGCACTGTATGGGCGTATCCTCGTTGATGGTGAGGATCTTGTTGTTCAGGGTGGCCATCAGGTCAACTTCCACCGTTTCTTTGGGCTTTATTTCGGCGATGCTGGTATCCGTGGGATAATCCATGAAATCCTTAAGGTCCACGGAAACCTTAAGATTGCTGAAGTCGCTGCCGGTATTGTTCCGGACAGCTATCTTGCCGATGGGGTTCTTCATGTAGTACTTGTAGTTGGCGGAGAAGATATAATTGAGCCCCAGCGACAGTATTTCCATGGGCGCCGCGTTCCGGCTGCCGGAAACCGCGGCGCCCGTGCCCGCCGCGGGCGCTGCCGCTTTCACGGCTTCGGGGCCTTTAAAATACACCTGCGCGGAAGCGGAAAGTCCGCCCCGGACCCCGCTCACTGAAACGCCGGCCGCGTAGTAATAATAAGTGGTATCCGGAGCCAGCCCGGTATCGGACAGCTTGGTTTCCGTAGAGGCCCCCACCTCCTGCAGCTCGCCTTTTTCTCCGGCCGCCCTGTAAACCTTGACCCCGCTGGTCCAGGCGTTGGGCCGCGCGGTCCAGGACAGGTCCACCCTGGTCTTGCCGGCCTCCGCCTTCAGCGCCGCGGGCGCCTCGGGCAGATAGCTGATATCGAAAGCCACTATCCGCGCGTTCTCCAGGTCGGAGATGTAGACGCGGTCGTTGCGGAACGCCAGGTTCTGCGGCGTCCAGAGCTCGCGCTCGCCGCGGCCCTTGGCGAAGAAGCTCGCCGTGAACCTGCCGGCGGCGTCGAAGATCTTCACGTTGAAGCTGCCCTTGTCCAGGATATAGAAAAAGCCCTTGTTGTCGTAGATCAGCGCGGCCGGGTCCTGCAGGCTGCCGGAGTCGTCCCACGCGCGCAGGAATTTTCCCATGGCGTCGGTCACTATCACCTTCTTAAGCACGGAGTCCAGGATGTAGACGTTCTTGTTCTCGTCGCAGCGCACCGCCACCGGGCTCATCAGCGTGATATCACCGAACACCGGGCCCGCGGAGAACAGGAACATGCCGTCGGGACTGAACGCCTTTATTCGCTTGTTCTTGTTGTCGGCCACATAGATGTTGCCTTTGGAGTTAACGGCCACCGAGACGGGGTTCCTGAACTGACCTTCGTCCGAGCCGCTTTCGCCGAACATGTTGGAATAAGTGCCGTCGGGATTGAAGATCTGCACGCGGTCGTTGCCGCTGTCCGCCACGTAGATCATGCCTTTGGGGCCCACGAAGATGCCGCGCGGGTTCTTCACCTGGCCCTGCGCCGAGCCGGCCTTGACCAGCGTTCTTTTAGTATCGCTGGAGAACAGCACTATCTCTCTGGCCTCCGGCAGGTAGGCGACGATGCTGTTGTCCGGCGTCACGGCGAAAACTTCGGCTTTGAACGGATATTTCGCGGCCGGCCCTTTTACGGTGAACCGGTCCAGCACCTGCGCCCGCTCGAGCCTTACGCCGCCCTCGGCGCTCTCCAGCCGTATGGATACCACCTTCTTGTTCTCCTCGTCGCACAGGTACAGGATGCCGGCCTCGTCTATGGCGATGTCGGTCAGCTTCTTGAACTCGCTCTTGCCTTTGCCGCGGGTGCCGAAAGTCCCTATCACCTCGCCCGAGCCGGCCATTTCCCGCACTTTGCCCTCTTTGGCGTTTATGGTGTAAATGGTCCCGTTCAGGTCCGGGGTAGCCCCGTCGTTGGCCATGGGATATTCTTTAATGAGCCTGCCGGTCCGGTCGTACTTCTGCAGCAGGGCCTTGCCCGGGTCGGAGACGTACACGTCCCCGGAATAGCTCAGCTCTATCTTGGCCGGTTCGAGCTTAGTCTGCCCGTCGGCCCTGCCCGCGGGGAAGCCGTAGAGATAGACGCCGTCGGAGTTAAAAACGTCCACGCGCGAATTGCCGGTATTGGAGACGTACACCCTGTCGTCCGGCCCGTAAGCCACGCCGCGCGGCCCGCTTAGCTGCCCGGGCGCCTCGCCTTCCCCCGCGAAGGCCCACAGCGCTTTGCCTTCGGCGTCGAACACGACTATCCGTGAATTGCCGGTGTCCGCTACGTAGAGGCGGCCGCCGCCGAACGCCAGGGCCTGGGGCCCATTCAGGCCGCCTTCGGCTTTCCTGAGCAGTTTCCCGTCCGCGTCGAAAATAAAGATGCAGTTGGCCTTGGCGTCCGCCACGTAGGTCCGCCCCTGCGCCACGGCAACGGCCGAGAGCTTCATGAAAGCCGGGTTCAGCAGCTGGCTCCTGAACTCTATTTTTTCATATGCGCCGGCGCCGGCCGCCGAGAAAGCCAGTAATGCAAAAAAGATATAAGCGCGATTGGACATGCTGCCTCCAGGGAGATATTCTGCTTGTGGTATTTTATTATATTTGAACGCGCGAAAGGAAAGGGCCGCTCTTTCGCGTATTATATTTACTTATAACCTGTTAAGTAAAAGGTTCTTGCCTTGCGGGCGCTAATTACCTAATATACTCCCATAGGGCCCGGCGGCGGACACTGCCGCTTTACAGGGCGCCGTGCGTATTTTCACGTCATTCGTTTAGGAGCCAAGTATGGATATCACTTTCATAAAGCGGTTCGCATTTACGTCTATCGGCAGGAAGGCCGTGATGGCCGCTTCGGGCCTGCTGCTGGGCGCTTTCATGCTGATCCACCTGGCGGAGAACCTGCTGCTGTTCAAAGGCGAAGCCTTCTACAACGGCTGGGTGGATTTCCTGCTCACGAACCCCGTAACCCCGTTCCTCGAGGCGGCCCTGGCGCTCATTTTCGTGGCGCACATCATAGCCGGCACCTGGGTGCGCGTGGAGGACTTCATAAACTCGCCCGGCGGCTATGAAGCCCGCAAATGGCAGGGCGGCCGCACCATCGGCTCGGCCACCATGCTCTATACCGCCATCGCCATACTGGCCTACCTGGTCTATCACATGCTCACTTTCCGCCTGGTGGACCATTCCATGGGCTTTTTCCAGATGGTCACCTCGGCTTTCCGCCGCCCCGTGTTCGTGGCCATTTACGTGGCCGGCTCGGCGGCGCTGGCGCTGCACCTCAGCCACGGCATGCAGAGCGCTTTCCAGACCCTGGGCCTGAACCACCCCAAGTACACCCCGCTGATCAAGGTCCTCGGCCTGCTCACGGCCGTGGCCATGGTAGGCTTCGCGCTGATCTCCCTTTATTACCTGGCCGGCATCGACCTTAAAGCGGCAGAAACGGGCATCGAGATGGTGGTCATACAGTAACGCGCGGCGCTGCGATCTAACAGTCGGAGGAAGCTATGAAACTTGACGCTAAAATACCCGCCGGACCCCTAGAGAAAAAATGGGATAACCACAAATTCAGCCTGAAGCTGGTGAACCCCAGCAACCGCAGGAAGTACGACATCCTCGTGGTGGGCTCGGGCCTGGCCGGCGCTTCCGCCGCCGCCTCGCTGGGCGAGCTCGGCTTCAACGTGAAGGTCTTCACCCTGCACGACACCCCCCGCCGCGCGCACTCCATAGCCGCCCAGGGCGGCATAAACGCCGCCAAGAACTACCCCAACGACGGGGATTCCGTCTGGCGCCTGTTCCACGACACGGTGAAAGGCGGCGACTTCCGCGCCCGGGAAGCCAACGTTTACCGCCTGGCGCAGATCTCCAGCCAGATAATCGACCACTGCGCGGCCATCGGCGTGCCTTTCGGCAGGGAATACAGCGGCCTGCTGTCCAACCGCTCCTTCGGCGGCGCGCAGGTCTCGCGCACTTTTTACACGCGGGGCCAGACCGGCCAGCAGCTGCTGCTGGGCGCCTATTCCGCCATGATGCGCCAGGTGGCGGCCGGCACGGTCACCGTGCTGCCCCGCCGCGAAATGACGGACGTGGTCCTGAAGAACGGCCAGGCGCGCGGCATAACGGTGCGCAACCTCCTCACCGGGGAGCTGGAGGCGCATACCGGCCACGCGGTGCTGCTGTGCACCGGCGGCTACGCCAACGCTTTCTACCTGTCCACCAACGCCGCCTCCTGCAACGTCTCGGCCGCCTGGGCGGCCTATAAGCGCGGGGCCGGCTTCGCCAACCCCTGCTTCACGCAGATCCACCCCACCTGCATCCCGCGCTCCGGCGAGCACCAGTCGAAGCTCACGCTGATGAGCGAGAGCCTCCGCAACGACGGCCGCATCTGGGTGCCCAAGGCCAAGGGCGATCACCGCCCCCCCAACGAGATCCCCGAGGCGGAGCGCGATTATTTCCTCGAGCGGCGCTACCCCGCCTTCGGCAACCTGGTGCCGCGTGATATAGCTTCGCGGGCGGCCAAGACCGTGGTGGATTCCGGCTTCGGCGTGGGCCCCACCGGCCAGTCGGTGTACCTGGACTTCCGCGATTCCATAAAGCGCAAGGGCGCCGACAAGATCAAGGAAGAATACGGCAACCTGTTCGACATGTACTACCAGATCACCGACGAGAACGGCTACAAGGCGCCGATGCGCATCTACCCCGCGCCGCATTACACCATGGGCGGCCTGTGGGTGGACTACAACCTGATGACCACCATCCCCGGCCTGTTCTCGCTGGGAGAGGCCAACTTCTCCGACCACGGCGCCAACCGCCTGGGCGCGAGCGCCCTGATGCAGGGGCTGGCCGACGGCTTCTTCATAGCTCCGGCCACCGTGGGCGGCTACCTGGCCGCCGGCAAGTTCGAGGAGCTCTCCTCCGGCGACAAGGAATTCACCGATTCCGCCCGCCAGGTGCACGACCGCCTCAACCGCCTGCTGGCGATCAGGGGCAAGCGGACGCCCTCCGAATTCCACCGGCAGTTGGGCAACGTGATGTGGAACGACGTGGGCATGGGCCGCAGCGAGGCCAGCCTGAAGAAGGCCCTGAAAAAGATCCCCGAGATCCGCGAGGAGTTCTGGAAGGACGTGGTGATCTCCGGCGCGGACAAGGATTTCAACCAGCCCCTTGAAAAAGCCATGAAGATAGCCGACTTCATGGAGTTCTCGGAACTGTTCGTGCGGGACGCCCTGGAGCGGAAGGAATCCTGCGGCGGGAGGCGCGGCGCGACGACGAGAACTTCTCGCACGTGTCGGTGTGGGAATATCAGGGCCCGGACAAGGCGGCCGCCCTGCACAAGGAGCCGCTCACCTTCGAGAACATCAAGATGGCGGAACGGAGCTATAAATAAGGCGTGCTGTCGGCCCAGGGAGAATTTATGACGAATAATTCAAAGAACTTTTCCGTGACCGTGCGCGTCTGGCGGCAGTCCGGCCCCAAAGAGCCGGGCAAGATGGTCTCCTACAAGGTGAAGGACGTCTCGCCGGACACCTCCTTCCTCGAAATGCTGGACATCCTCAACGACAACTTGCTCAAGGCCGGGGAGCACCCGGTGACGTTCGAGAGCGACTGCCGCGAGGGCATCTGCGGCTCGTGCGGCCTGGTGATCAACGGCGACGTGCACGGCCCCGACGAACACTCCACCGTCTGCCAGCTGCACATGCGCCGGTTCAAAGGTGGCGACGTCATCACCGTGGAGCCCTGGCGCGTGAAAACCTTCCCCATCCTCAAGGACCTGGCCGTGGACCGCAGCGCGCTGGACCGGGTGATGACGGCGGGCGGCTACATATCCGCGCCCGTCGGCTCGGCGCAGGACGCCAACGCCATCCCGGTGGAGAAGGACAAGGCCGAGGAGGCCATGGACGCGGCGGCCTGCATCGGCTGCGGCGCCTGCGTGATAGCCTGCCCCAACGGCGCGGCCATGCTGTTCACCGGCGCGAAGATCTCCCAGCTGGCGCTGCTGCCGCAGGGCGGCCCGGAAAGAGCGCGGCGCGCGCTCGGGATGGTGGAAGCCATGGACCGCGAAGGCTTCGGCAACTGCTCCAACGAATACGAATGCGAAGCGGTCTGCCCCAAGGAAGTGAAAGTGGCCAACATCGCCCGCATGAACCGGGAATTCCTGCTGGCGAACCTGGCCTCGAAACGCTGAGCGCAGCCGGGCGCGGGCTGCCGCGTTCTCCGTGAGCTTCAATGAACAACAGGTATCATCTTTTTCTGCCTGCGGCGCTGCTCCTCACGGCCTGCTCGTCCCTGCCCAGGGCCGAAAAGATACAGAAGCCGCCCTGGCTGGCGGTGGACGTGGACCACCATGAAACGCTGGGCGAATTCCTGGTGCTCACCCCTTCGTTCAAGATCCTCCTGCCCGAGACCAGCGAAGAGCGGCGCGCCTACCTTGAAGCCCAGGTGGCCGACCTGGACAGGACGAAGCTTTACAAGTACAACAGCTACGGCGCCGACAGGACCATCGTTACCAACGACGCGAAAAGCGTGGCCGAAGAGCTGGCCCGTTACGGCAAGACCGCGAAAGTCGTTCCGGCGGCGCTCACCATCTCCGCCAAATACTTCTCCGGTAAAAAACCGCGCATAGTGCTCACCGCCTCGCCCAACATCCTCGATGAGGACGGCACGCTCCATTTTTCACTCGACGAACAGACCGCCCCCGGCGGGCCGAAAGCCGCGCCCAGAACCCCGGCGGCCCCGGCAGAACCCGTCCCGGTCACCGCCAAAGAAAAAGCCGCCGCCATACGCGCCTACCTGCTGGGCAAATACGGCAAGACCGCCAGGCTTAAAAGGAGCGCAACGGTGACCAGCGCCGCGGGCAAGCCGCTGGCCCTGGTGGAAGCCGAGCTCACGTTCTTCCTCGAAACCGCCAGGATGACCATAAACGGAAGCGTCAAGAACCTGGGCGGCCAGAAGATGTGGGCGACCTTCTACCTGCCGCAGCTCACCTACCACAAGGGCAGGGACTGGTTCACGTTCACCTCCCGCCAGTTCACCGACTCCCTCAAGGGCGAGGAGCTGAAGCCTTACCTTATCTCCTCCGGGTCCGAAAAGAAATTCCAGTTCACCACCGACCCCGAGCTGCAGGTGCTGGTCTACGACGCCGCCCTGAACAGGATAGCGGCGCATAACGCGTTCGCGTCAAAGGACGACGACGACCTGCTCAAGCTGGAGATCCTGGAAAAATACCTGGCCGACAGCCCGGACGTAAGGTTCGAGGTGTTCCCCAACAAGCTTATCTGCGCGGACTGCGGCGTCAGACTGTACTGAGGTACTGCCATGGAAAAAACCGGTTCGGCCTTCACTTACCACGAACTTTTCGAAATGGAGCGCCCCGCGCCCGAATTCCGCCTCCTGTCCGCCGGCGGGGTCAGAACTATCCAAGCCGGAGGCAGGGAGATCCTCGAGGTAGCGCCCGAAGCTCTGGCGAACCTCGCCCGGGAGGCGTTCAGGGACGTTTCGTTCCTGCTGCGCCGGAAACACAATGAACAGGTGGCCGCTATTTTCTCCGACCCCGAAGCGTCCGAGAACGACAAGTTCATGGCTTTCTGCCTGCTGGACAACGCCGCCATTTCCGCGGGTTTCGAACTGCCTTTCTGCCAGGACACCGGCACCGCCACCGTGGTGGCGAAGAAAGGCGAGCAGGTCTGGACCCGCTCCAACGACGAGGAAGCTCTTTCCCGCGGCATCCGGGAAGCCTACACCGGCGAGAACCTGCGCTACTCGCAGACGCTGGCGCTGGACATGTACAATGAAAGGAATTCCGGCGACAACCTGCCCGCGCAGATAGATATTTATTCCAGGCCGGGCCTGGCCTACGACTTCCTTTTCGTGGCCAAGGGCGGCGGTTCGGCCAACAAGACCATGCTCTACCAGGAGACCAAGGCCACGCTGACCCCGGAAAAGCTCAAGCCCTTCCTGGCGGAAAAAATGAAGTCCCTGGGCACCGCCGCCTGCCCGCCCTACCACGTTGTTTTCGTGATAGGCGGCACCTCGGCTGAAATGTGCCTGAAGACCGTAAAGCTGGCCTCCACCGGCTACCTGGACGGCCTGCCCGGAGACCCCGGCAGTACCGGCCGCGCTTTCCGGGACATTGCGCTGGAGGCCCAGTTGCAGGCCGCCGCGCGGGAGCTGGGCTACGGCGCGCAGTTCGGCGGCAAATGCTTCGCCCACGATGTCCGCGTAATACGCCTGCCGCGCCACGGCGCCTCGGCGCCGATAGGCATGGGCGTGTCCTGCTCCGCCGACAGGAACATCCTGGCCCGCGTAGACAAGGACGGCGCGTGGCTGGAGAAAATGGACCGCGACCCCGGCGGCCTCATCCCGCGCGGGGTCAGGGCGCGCTTCTCCTCCTGCGCGGGCTGCGTCAGCGTCGACCTGAACCGCCCCATGCCGGAGGTGAGGGCCGAACTTTCAAAACATCCGATAGGGACCAGGCTCGCGCTCAGCGGCCGCATAGTGGTGGCGCGGGACCTGGCTCACGCCCGCTTCAAGGAGCTGTTGGACGGCGGCGGGCAATTGCCGGAATACCTGAAAAAACACCCGGTCTATTACGCGGGCCCGGCCAAACAGCCGGCGGGCAAGCTCTCCGGCTCTTTCGGCCCCACCACGGCCGGCCGCATGGATTCCTACGTAGACCTGCTGCAGTCGAAAGGCGCCTCCCTTATCATGATAGCCAAGGGCAACCGCTCGAAAGCCGTGACGGAAGCCTGCAGGAGCTACGGCGGCTTTTACCTGGGCTCCCCGGGCGGCCCGGCCGCGCTGCTGGCCGAGCGCCACATAAAGAAAGTGGAAACGCTGGATTACCCGGAGCTGGGCATGGAGGCGGTGTGGGCCATAGAAGTAGAGGATTTCCCGGCTTTCATACTGGTAGACGATAAAGGCGGGGATTTTTTCGGGAGCCTAAAATGAAAAAAAAGAACGCGTTCACTCTTATAGAACTGATGATAGTGGTGGCCATCATAGGCATACTGGCCGCCATCGCCATCCCGAAATTCTCGGCGCTCGTCGATAAATCCAAGGAAGGCGCCACCAAAGGCGCGCTCGCCAGCATCCGCACCGCCCTGTCGGTCTATTACTCGGACAACGAAGGCGTCTTTCCTTCCGACAACCTCTCCATACTTACCAGCAACGGTAAATATTTAACGGACGTCCCCTTCGCCAAGCTGCCGGGCACCGGCCATCAGAACTCCAACGCCGTCGCCGCCGCCGCGAACGCAGCCGGCCTTGTAACGGATGCCGGCGGCTGGGCTTACCTTAACAATCCGGCGGACCATGAATGGGGGAGGCTGGCCGTCAACTGCCAGCATTCTGACTCCGGCGCGGCCACCTGGAGCACTTTCTGAGCAGCCGGCCGCCCCCGCAATGAAACAGCATCACTTCCTGCCGGTCTTCCTCACGCTCATCGCGTCCTATCTCGGCCTGCATTTTTACGCCGCCCGCTGGCTGATAAAAAGCTTTTCATTAAGCCCGTCCGCGGCCGCCTGGCTGCGCACGGCGCTGCTGCTGGCGGCTTTCTTCTCCCCTTTTACCATGTACCTGAAAAGGCAGTGGGACTCCCCGGCGCTCGAGCCCCTTTACACCGCCGGCTACGCCTGGATGGGGATCATCCTGCTGGCGGCTTTTTTCTTCGCCTGCTCCGACCTGGCCTCCCTGCTGCTCAGGCGCGCGCCGGCCGCGGGGGCCCTCCCCCCCGCCGCGGTGATAACGGCGCTGCTTTTTACGCTGGCCTGGGCTTTTCACGGCGGGCTCAAAGCGCCGGCGGTCAAAGAGATCACCGTCCGGCTCAAAGGCCTGCCGCCCGGCCTGGAAGGCTACAAGATAGCGCAGATCTCGGACATGCACATCGACTCCTCCTGGAAACTGCGCGAATTCGCCGCGCTGGTGGACGAGATAAACGCGGCCTCTCCGGACCTGGTGCTGATAACCGGCGATCTGATAGATCCCGGCATAACGTGCCAGGAGAACCTGGCCGCGCTGACGGCCAAACTGAAAAGCCGGCAGGGCGTTTTCGGCTCGCCCGGCAACCATGAATACTATTACGGCCTGGAGAAGGCCATGGGCTGCTATAAAGCCTTCGGGATAACCACGCTGGTCAACGAGGCCGCCGACCTCAAGGATCTGCGGCTTATCGGCTTCGGGGACATCCATACGGAAAATCTTTCGGAGCCGGAGGTCAGGAGCCTCCTTGAAAAGTACCGGTCGGAGAAACTGACGGTCATAATGTCGCACCAGCCGGTCTACTACGACCTGATGGCCGGCACCGGGAACTACCTGGTGCTTTCCGGCCATACGCACCGGGGCCAGATCTTCCCTTTCCACGTACCCACAAAACTTTTTTACCGGTATTTTTACGGGCTTTACCGCATCAAGGACAGCGTCTTTTACGTAACCTCCGGCGCTGGCACCTGGGGCCCGCCCATGCGCTGGCTGGCGCCTGCGGAGGTCCCGGTGATCACGCTCAGAGGCGCGGAAAAATAACGGGCCGCCCGCCCGTTCCCGTATTTGTTTTTATCAGGAGCTCTTCAGGGTTCGCCGTGCAGCAGCAGGCGCCCGGCGCTCTTCAGCGTTTTCCAGGAAGTCACCAGCGAATCCGCCGCCGGCAGCGGACCGCGGGGCGCGTCGTCGAACTTCTCCACCACGTAAAGCCCGTTGCCAATGCCCTCCAGCAGCACCGGCCTGGCGGCGTCGCCATAGGCGTCCAGCCAGCCGTTCCATTCCGCGCGCCTGCTGCCCTCGGAATTCGCCTCGCCCAGCACGATGAAGCCGCCCGGCGCCACCGCCGGGAAGACGTCATAGAACGCGGCTTCGCTGGCGTAGCCGTGGTGCGGCGGCGCGTCTATCAGCGCCAGGTCGAAAGGCCCCAGCGCCTCGAGCAGGCCTTTGGGCAGGGAATAAGAAAGCAGCAGCCGCAGGCCGTAGAATTTAGGTTTGAGCGGCGCCACGCGGAATTCCACTTTGGCCTGAACGCCGGAATTCTCGAAACTCTCGCGGGCCAGCGCGGAATAACGGGCCGAGTTGTCTACGGAAAGCAGGGAACTCCCCTCGGCAGCGGCTATTTCGCGGGCTATCATCAGCGAGGAAAAGCCCGAGCCGAACTCCAGGACCTTCGCCGAAGCTGTGGCGCGGATGAACGCGGCCAGGAACCGGCACGAAGCCGGGTCCAGCGCGGCGTCGCCCGGATGCTCGAGCCGCGACACGTTGACCTTGTCCATTTCCGCCAGCGCGGCGGCTATATAAGGGTTCATCCTGTATAGTATAGGAATTAAAAGCGCCGGTGAGAAATCCCACGCCGGGCGGCGCGGGGCCGGCCTGGACCTATCCGGCAAAGACCGGTATCACGGCGCCGGCTGCTCGAGGCTGCAAAGGACCTTATGTATCCTGTCGAACATGCACGCGCCGTCCTTGAGAATAAAATACTCGGTCTGGCAGTCCTTGTAAACGCTGCCTTCGATGGTTATGTCGCCGCTGACTATCAATAAAGGCGTTGCCTTCAGATCCTCGCTTTTCCGGATATAGGACGCCACCTGCACGGCATCGCCGTCCTCCAGGTGATAATCCAGAACGATGTAGTCGGGACGGAGCTCCTCGGCCAGCGCTATGCCCTCCGCGCAGGTAGCAGCGGTATGGGTTTTATAGTTTTTCCTGGCGAAATACCTGGACGTAAGGCTGCGCAGGTCCGAATTGTCGTCGATGATGAGCAGAGTGCGTTCCGGCATGTTCATAGCTCCTTTTCTCCCCGCTATTTCCCGCCCCTGTTCTCTTTGATGGCGCGGCTTAGTTCGGCCTTCAGCTTTTCCGTTTCGGCGGCTTTCGCGGCGTAGTCCTTTTCCAGCGCCTGGCGGTGATCGTTCACGGCCTTTTCCCGGTCGGCCAGGGCCTGCTTCTGGGCCAGCAGGTCCTCGTTGAATTTATTTACCTTCTTGTCGAATTCGGCGCGCAGGCCGTCCATCTCCAGCTGCCGCTGTTCACGCACCACCTCCCGGTAGCGCTCCTCCTGCTCTGCTATCTGGACAAGCAGTTCGCCCGAAGCGTTCTGGCGGTACTTTATAATGTCCAGCTCCATCTGCCGTATCTTAAGGTCGGCCGTTTCCACGTATTTATCGCGGCGGGCCAGCTCGGCCAGCAGCCGCTCTTTCTCGGCGGCGAAGCGTTCCTCCGCCAGCCCGGCGGCGATATGGCCGGCCTCTTCTCCGGCAGCGCGCAGCCTGGCCAGGTCTTCCTTGAGCGCCAGGTTCTCCGCGGCCAGGCGCAGGCTTTCCTCGAACTCGCGGCGCATCTCGGCGGCTTCGGCCCTTAGAACGCGTACGGCGTCGCCCCGCTCGGCCGCGGCCGCGGCCAGCTCGTCGTTCTTAGCCCTGGCCGCTTCCAGCTCCGCCAGCAAAGGCGCCGTCCGCTCGCTCACGGCTTCGGCTACGCTCCGGTCCAGGTCCCTGGCATGCGCGGCCTTGACCTCTTTGAGCCGGTTGATGAACCGGTCCTCGTTGGTAGAGCTCTCCTCCCAGCCGGGCGCGCTCGGCGTGCCAGTTCTTCCGCTCGAACTCTACATCCGCCGCGGCCCCGCCGGCGGCAGCGTCCGCCCTGGCGCGCATCTCCGCCTCAAGCCGCTCTTTCCTGGCGCTGAAATCCGCGTCCAGCGCGGCGGCCCTGGCCGCCAGCCCGGCTTCCAGTTCCGCGGCGCGCCTTTCGGCCGCGGCCCCGGCGCTGGCCCGCTCCAGCATCCAGACGCCCCTTTCCTGCTCGAAACTTTCGCGCAGCGCTTTCTCGGCCGCGCGGCCCTCGGCGGCGGCGCGCTCCAGCTGCGTCTCCTTGCGCGCTATAGTTTCCTTGAGTCCGGCCAGCCGCGCCTCGTATTCCCGGCGCACGGCCTCGGCGCGTTCCTCGCTCCCGGCGCGCGCGGCCCCGCCGGCCTCCGCCAGCGCGGCGGAAAGTTTTTCCCGCTCCGAACGCAGCGCGCCGATCTCGGCGTTCATCCGCGCCTTTTCCGCCTCCATAGCCCTGAGGCGGTCGCCGTAGCGCGCCACGAACTCCCGTTCCAGTTCCACTTTGCGGGTATCGAAGTCCACGCGCAGTATGGCCAGGCGTTTTTCCGCCAGCGTCTGGGTCTCGGCCGCCACGCGCGCTATCTCGCTCTTGAGGTTCTCCCGGTCCAGCAGCGCGGCCTTGGACGCCTCGTTGACGCGCGCGGTCAGTCCGGATATTTTAGTGTTATAGGCCCTGCGCTCCGCTTCAAAGGCGGCTTCGGACCGGCGCACATGGTCCTCGCAGGCCGCGGCCTTGGCCTCGAATTCGGAGGCAAGCCGGCCTTTCTCGTCGAGCAGGGCAGCTTCCCTGGCGCGCAGCTCGTCGGCAAGATCGTTTATTTTCTGATTATAGGCCGCTTTCTCGGATTCGAAGCCGGCCAGCTTTTCGCGGAAACCGGTCTCTCCGGCGTTGATCTGCGCCATCAGCTCTTTATGGTGCGCTTCGCTGGCGGCGGCCAGGGCGGCCTCCAGTTCGCAGATCTGTTTCCCGGCCTCCGCCAGCGCGGCCTCGCGCAGCGCCTTCGCGGCCGCCAGCGCGGCCTTTTCTCCGGCCAGCGCCCGGCGCTCGGTCTCCAGGCGGAACTGGAGCTCGCGCTCGAAATTTTCGCGTCCCGCCGCCAGCTCGGCGCGCAGCTCCTCTTTTTTTTCGGCGTAGCCGCGCTCCAGCTCGGCCGCGCGCTCGCGCGCCGCCGCCTCTACGGCGGCCAGGCGGCCTCCGTACTCGGCCTCCAGCCGCGCGCGCTCCCCCTCCCAGCCCGCGCTCTTCTCCGCCAGCCGGGCCATCAGCTCCCGCACGTTCTGTTCTTTGGCGGACTTTTCCCGCTCCAGCGCCAGCAGCTGGGCGCGGAACGCTGTCTCCTTTTCGGTGATCAGCCTGAGCAGTTCGCCGTGATGGGCTTCCTGCTGGGCGGCCAGGCCGTTCTCCAGCTCCTTGATGCGGGCCTGCGCGTCCCGGAACTGGACGTCGCGCACGCGCTGCTCGTCCAGCAGCCGCGCGCGCTCTATCTGCCAGGACCTTTCCAGCGAATTCACCTGCGCGGCGTGGTCGCAATCCATCGCGCGGAGC